>NZ_JBEZUT010000063.1:0-31861 GCF_040636595.1 Kitasatospora sp. NPDC036755 | reverse complement strand
GATGGCCACGGATCAGACCGCCTTTCGGAGAGGGACCACCGGCTGCTGGCCGGGCTGCTGCTGGGGGGTCTCACCGGGGTGCCGTGCACCGGGTCGGTGAGGATCGCGCTCTCCACCCCGTACAGCTCGCGCACCAGCTCCGGGGTGACGATGTCGCGCGGCGCGCCCTGGGCGGCCACCCGGCCGTCCCGCATGGCCACCATGTGGTCGGCGTAGCGGCAGGCGGTGGTCAGGTCGTGCAGGACGAGGACGACGGTGCGGCCGCGCTCGGTGAGTCCGCGCACCATCTCCAGCACCTCCAGGGCGTGCCCCATGTCCAGCGCCGAGGTGGGTTCGTCCAGCATCAGGATGTCGGTGTCCTGGGCGACGGCCATCGCGATCCAGGCACGCTGGCGCTGGCCGCCGGAGAGAGTGTCGAGCGGGCGGTCGGCGAGTTCGTGCAGGTCGGCGGCGGTGAGGGCGTGTTCCACCGCCTCGGCGTCGGTGGCGGACCACTGCCGCAGCAGGCCCTGGTGCGGCTGGCGGCCGTAGCGGACCAGGTCACGGACGGTCAGCCCGTCCGGGGCGGTGGCGGACTGCGGCAGCAGGCCGATGATCCGGGCGATCGCGCGGGTGGACAGCGAGGTCAGCGGCTTGCCGTCGAGCAGGACGGCGCCGGAGCGCGGGGCGATGGTCCGGGCGAGGCCGCCGAGCAGGGTGGACTTGCCGCAGCCGTTCGGGCCGACGATGACGGTGACCTGCCGCTCCGGCAGTTCGAGGTCCAGCTCGCGCACCACGATGGTGCGGTCGTGGCCGAGGCTGAGCGCGCTGGTCGCCAGCCGGTGGGCCGGGGCGTCGGCGGCGGTCGCGGTGGGGGCGGTCATGCGGTCCTCCGGGGACGGGTGGTGAGCAGCAGCCAGAGCAGGTACGGGCCGCCCACGACGGCGGTGACCAGGCCGGCCGGCACCTCGATCGGCGACAGCGCGGTGCGCCCGATCAGGTCGGCGAGCAGGGTGAAGGCGGCGCCGGCGGCGGCCGAGGTGAGCACCGGCACGCAGCGCGGTCCGGCGATCCGGCGGGCGGCCTCGGGCGCGGCGAGCGCGATCATGCCGAGCGGTCCGGCGACGGCCACGGCCAGGCCCGCGCAGACCACGGCGACCGCCAGGACGCCGATCCGCAGGCCGCGCACCCGGACGCCCAGCCCGGTGGCGACGGCGTCGGAGAAGCGCAGCAGCGACAGCCGGCGGCCCAGCAGCACGGCGGCGGGCAGGCAGACCAGCAGGCCGAGTTCGAGGTGGCCGACGGTGTCGGCGTCCCGGCTGTTGAGGGTGCCGACCGTCCAGCCGAAGGCGGCGTTGGCGGCATCGATGGCGGCGCGGGAGAGCATCAGGTTGGTCACCGCGCCGAAGACCGCGCCGATACCGAGGCCGACGACGAGGAAGCGGTAGCCGTTGCGGCCGGCCCCGCCGCCGAGGGCGAAGGCGAGCGATGCGGCGGTGGCGGCGCCCGCCAGGGCCGCGGCGGAGGGCAGCAGCTGGGTGGCGACGCCGGTGACGGAGGCGACCGCGAAGGCGGTGGCGCCCTCGTTGAAGCCGACGGTGTCCGGGGTGGCCAGCCGGTTCTGGGCGAGGGTCTGCATCAGGCAGCCCGCGACGCCGAGGGCGGCGCCGACGGCCAGTGCGGCCTCGGCGCGGGGCAGCCGGAGCTTCTCCACCAGCAGGACGTCGCGGGCGGTGCCGTCGCCGAAGGCGGCGCGCAGGGCGGTCACCGGGTCCAGGTCGGTCTCGCCGACGGCCAGGCAGACGGCCGTCACCGCGACCACGGCGGCCAGCAGGGCGGCGAAGCCGAGCAGCGGCCGGACGGGGACGAGCACCGAGCGGTCGCCGCCGAGGACGAGCAGCCGGGTGCCGGGTGGGGTCGGCCGTCGGGTCGCGGCCGGGCGCGGGCCGGGGCCCGGGGCCTTCGGGGCGTTGAGAGTGGCGGTCACAGCGAGGGCATTCTGTGCGAGCGGACGACGGCGACCAGGACGGGGGCGCCGCACAGGGCGGTCATCACGCCGAGCGGCATCTCGTACGGGCGGGCGACGAGCCGGGAGGCCACGTCGGCGAGCAGGACGACGGCCGGGCCGAGCAGGGCGGACACCACGAGCAGCCGGCGCAGGTCCGGGCCGACCAGGGCCCGGGCGGCGAAGGGCACCACCAGGCCGACGAAGGAGACCGGCCCGGCGATCGCGGTGGCGGCGCCGACCAGCAGTGCGACAGCGGTCACCGCGAGGGCGCGGGCGCGGCGGGGCTTGTGGCCGAGGCCGGTGGCGACGTCGTCGCCGAGGCTGAGCGCGGTCAGCGCCGGGCCGGAGAGCAGCGCCAGCAGCAGACCGAGCAGCAGGACGGGCAGCACCGACAGCAGTTGGTCGGTGCCGCGGCCGGCCACCGAACCGATGGTCCAGAAGCGGATCTCGTCGGCGGCCCGGGCGTCGGACAGCAGCAGCACGGAGGAGCCGGCGTTCATCAGCCCGCTCAGCGCGGCGCCGGCGAGCACCAGCCGGACGGGGTCGTCGCCGGTGCCGCGCAGCCGGGCCGCGCCGAGTGCCAGCAGGCAGCCGGCGGCGGCGCCCAGCACCGCGACGTAGGGGCCGACGCCGGCGGCGCTGGCGCCGAGCACGATCGCGATCACCACGGCGAAGGAGGCGCCGGTGCTGACGCCGAGCAGGCCGGGCTCGGCCAGCGGGTTGCGGGCGGCGGCCTGGAGCACGGTGCCGGCCACGCCGAGCGCGAGCCCGACGGCGAGGGCCACCGCGGTGCGCGGGGCGCGCAGGTGGAACACGGTGAACCGGGAGTCGGAGTCGCCGTCACCGAGCAGGGTGGCGAGCGCTCGTGACGGCCCCACGTCACCGGCGCCGAGCAGCAGGCTCGCCAGTACGGCGAGCAGCAGTATCGCGCCGGCGGGCAACAGTCCGCGCAAGAGGAGTGATCGGAATGTCACACCGGGGCCTCTCCGTCATGGCCTTACGTATGGTTAGGCTAACCTCAGAAAAACGGTTCGTCCGTAAACTACCATTCCTCGGAGAACACCCATGCTTGGCACCCGCTTTACCAAGACCCTGCTCGGAACGGCCGTCGTCGGCGCCCTCGCCCTGGGCCTGACCGCGTGCGGCTCCTCGGGTTCCGGCAGCTCCGCGGGTGACTCCGGCTCCTCCTCCACCGCCGCCAAGGACGGCAAGCGCAGCATCGACACCGCCTTCGGCGCCGTCGAGGTCCCGGCCGAGGCCAAGCGGGTCGTCGCCCTCAACGACACCTCGCTGGACACCGCCCTCTCACTCGGCGTCACCCCGGTGGGCACCAGCTCCAGCCGCGGCGGCACCACCGCCCCGGCCTACCTGAAGGCCGACTCCGTCCCGCTGGTGGCCACCGTCAAGGAGCCCAACATCGAGGCGATCCTCAAGGCCACCCCCGACCTCATCCTGGCCTCCTCGGGCATCGAGAAGGCGCAGTACGACAAGCTCTCCGCGGTCGCCCCGACGATCGTCCCCAAGGCCGGCGACTGGCGCGCGGTGCTCGCCGTGTACGGCGACGCGCTCGGCCACAAGGACGACCTGACCGCCAAGCTCGACGCCCTGGACAAGCGCGCCGCCAAGGCCGGCGAGGGAAAGACCGGCAGCGCCGTCGTGATGCGGTGGATGCCCAACGGCCCGATCGTGATGAACACCACCAACATGCCCGGCGACCTGCTGAAGAAGGCCGGCGCCGCCACCCTGCCGATCGCCGACGGCCTGGGCGCCCAGCCCCACTCGGACCCGCTGTCCCTGGAGAACCTCAACAAGGCCGACGCCGACCGGATCTTCGTCGCCACCCTGAACGCCGAGGGCGAGAAGGCCCTGGAGACCGCGCGCAAGCAGGAGGCCTTCACCCGCCTCAAGGCCGTCGGCACCGACCAGGTGACGGGCGTCGACGGCCAGGTGTGGAGCAGCAGCTCCGGCCCGATCGCGGCGGAGAAGGTCGTCGAGGACATCGAGAAGGCCTTCGCCGCCAAGTAACCGACCCCGCCGGGGAATTCCCCCCCCAGAGTCCACGGGCCCCACTCAGGACCGCACGGACACGAAGGGCCGTCACCGGAAGGAATCCGGTGACGGCCCTTCCGGCTGCCGGCTCGACGGGGCGGCCGGCGCGGACACTTCGAGCCGGAAGCCGCTGATGGGCGGCGGCCCGGCACCGACATGACAGCCGCCCCCGGACAGCTCGTCCGGGGGCGGCTGTCATGCCTCCAGGACCAGCCGGAGGAGATCGCGCAGGGACTCGCGCTGCTCGGCGCCGAGCCGGGCCAGCGGGTCACCGGCGAACGGCATCCGGGCGCGCAGGTCCGCGGCGACCTCCCGGCCGGCGGCGGTGGCGGCGACGCGTTTGACCCGGCGGTCGACGGGGTCGACGCTGCGCTCGACCAGGCCGCGCGACTCCAGCCGGTCGACGATCACCGTCACGTTGGACGGCTCCGCGTGCAGCCGCTCGGCGATCCGCCGGGTCGGGACCGGGGCCTCGGCGGTGAGCAGCGCCTTGGCCTGCAGCGCGGTCAGCCCGTGGACCGCCGCGGCCTCCTCGGCCTCCCGGCCGTAGCGGCGGTTGACGGCCGCGAAGAGTCCGACGATCTCCTGGGCGAGGTCATCCGATGGGTGGGGCATGACCACCAGGGTAGCCAGGTGCTTGACAGGGTGAACTATCGGGCCACATAGTTATGAATCATATTGGTTATGATCCGTAATTATCTGGAGCCCGACACCATGAGCGACAAGACCGTCCTGATCACCGGCACCTCCTCCGGCATCGGCCTGGCCACCGCCGTCGCCGCCGCCCGCGGCGGCTGGCACGTGATCGCCACCATGCGGAACACCGCGAAGGCCGGCCCGCTGCTGGCCGCCGCCGAGGCGGCCGGGGTCACCGTCGACCTCCGGGCGCTGGACGTCACCGACCAGGCCTCCGTCGAGGCCTGCCTGGCCGGCGTCGAACGGCTGGACGCGCTGGTCAACAACGCCGGCGCGGGCCACGTCGGCACCCTGGAGCAGGAGAGCGTGGCCGACGTCCGCGCCGTCATGGAGGTCAACTTCTTCGGGGTGCTGCACGTCACCAAGGCCGCCCTGCCCCTGCTGCGGGCGAGCGGCGGCCGGGTGCTGACCGTGACCAGCGTCGGCGGCGTGGTCGGCCAGCCCTTCAACGAGGCGTACTGCGCCGCCAAGTTCGCGGTCGAGGGCTTCATGGAGTCGCTCGCCCCGGTCGCCGCCACCGTCGGGGTGTCCGTCAGCGTGGTCGAACCGGGCGCGGTGGCCAGCGAGTTCGTCACCAACGTGGGCCTCACGGACGACGCGGCCGAACAGGCCGGGCCGTACGCGCCCGCCCTGGCCGCCTACCTGGAACGCACCCGCGACGCCTTCGCCTCCGCCCAGGCCGCCGAGGACGTGGCCGCCCGGATCCTCGACCTGCTGGCCGCCGAGCGGCCCGCCTTCCGGGTGCTCACCTCCGACGCCGCCCGGGGCTTCGCCGGGATCAAGCTCCGGGACCTCGACGGCTCGGCCGTGCGGGACCTGACCGCCGGCTGGGTCGGCTAACCCGCCACCGTCTCCGCCACTGCCTCCGCACCGGGCCCGCGCACGTCCGGGACGCGGCAGCCGGGCACCGTCCGCGGGTGCGGCACCGGCGGCCCCTGGGCGCGCCGCTCGCGGTCCAGCTCGGCGCCGGCCCGCACCGCCCGGTACACCGCCCGGGCCAGCCGGGTGCCCCAGAACGAGCGCGGGCCACCGAAGGGGTCGGCGGGCCCCTCGTCGGAAGCCGACCGGACGGCCACGCAGACGGCGTCGGACGGGGTGCCCGAGCAGTCGTAGCCGGCGTCCAGCAGGGCCTGGACCTTGGCCTCGGTCGCGGTGGCCAGCAGGTTGACCAGGCCCCCGTCCGCGACCGCGGCCGGCACCACGGCCAGGATGTTGATCGTGCCGGGCCGGTACTCCACCGGCGCCGCGGCCGGGTCCGCCGCCCACAGCGCGACGCCGATCCCGGTGGTGACCACCGCGCTGACCCCGCCGTCCTCGGCCCGGGTGCAGTCGTCCACCTCGGCCGCCGTCATCAGCCCGACGCCCGGGCCCGAGAGCCCCTGCGCGGCGGCCAGTTCGGCCAGGTGCTCGGCCGGATCCATCCGCGCGTAGCCCGGCCGCACCTGGGCGTTGAGCACCCATCCGCGCTCCCCGAGCCCGCCGCCGAGCACCGCGCTGCTCACCATCCGCCAGCCGGGCCCGGCCCGCCACACCAGCAGGTGGCGGCAGGCGCCGTCCTCGGTCCGTACGGCCCGTCCCACCCGCACTGCGCCCTCGTTCACGACCACTCCCCCTCCACCGGTCACAACACCACCCTGGTCCGTCGGTCCGGGTCGACCGCCGGCCGCTCCCCCGCCGGCGGCCGGGCCCGTCCGCTCTCCTCCCCCGACGGCCCTGGGTCCGGGCCGTCGGGCCGTGCCGCTCAGGAGGGGACGGCGCAGGTGGCGGCGGACGGTGCCTGGTCCTCCTCCTCGCCGGGCCGCATCACCTGCACGTTCTCCAGCAGCGCCTCGACCAGCTCGTCCAGGTCGAGGCGCCGCTCCACGGCCCGCAGCCGGCCGATCCGCGCCCCGGTGGTGACCTCCGGCGGGGCGAGCAGGCTGCAGCAGTCCTCGTCCGGCAGGACGGAGATCCCGGCCGTGCCGAGCACCCTCGCCTGGTCGATGATCTCCTGCTTCTCCCAGCCGACCAGCGGGCGCAGCACCGGCAGGGTGGCCGCCTGGTCCACCGCGACCATGTTGGCCAGGGTCTGGCTCGCCACCTGCCCCAGGCTGTCGCCGGTCACCAGCGCCTGCGCGCCGGTGGCCTCGGCCAGCGCCGAGGCGGTGCGGACCATGAGGCGGCGCTGGGCGACCACCTGCAGCCGTCCGGCACCCGCGACGGCCAGCTGCTTCTGGGCCTTGCCGAGGGCGATGACGTGCAGGGCGCCGGGCGGCTGGTAGCGGTTGAGCTCGCGGGCCAGCGCGTAGGCCTTGTAGACCGACGCGGGGTTGGTGTACGGCGCGCCGCTGAAGTGCACGAAGTCGCAGGCCAGGCCGCGCCGCATGGCCCGGTGCGCGGCCACCGGCGAGTCGTACCCCCCGGAGAGCAGCACCAGGGCGCGGCCGCTGGAGCCCACCGGCAGTCCGCTCAGCCCGGGGTGGCGCTCGGCGGACAGGAAGGTCTCGCGGCGGTCGATCTCGACGGACAGGGTGACGTCGGGCGCGGTCAAGTCCACCCGCAGGCCCGGCACCCGCGGCTGGAGCAGCGCCCCGAGCTCCCGCTCCAGCTGGGAGGAGGTCAGCGGGAAGGCCTTGTCGCGCCGCTTGGCGCGCACCGCGAAGCCGGTGGCGGCCCGGCCGGCGCACGCGGCGCGCAGCACCTCCAGCCCGTTCGCCTCGATCGACTCCATCGTGCTGGGCACGCGCAGCGCCGGCTCCACGGAGCTGAAGCCGATCACGGTGCGTGCCCTGGCCACCAGGGTCTCGACCGGCACCTGCCCGCCGAGCACGGTGAGGCTGTGCGGCGTGCGGATCCAGGTCGAGCCGCCCACTCCGCGCAGCGCCGCCCGCAGGTTGTCCTCCAGGCGCTGCACGAACGCGCGCCGGTTGCGGCCCTTGAGGGCGACCTCGCCGTGCTTGAGCAGCACGCAGGGGCCGTAGGGTTCGGTGCCGCCGCGCTGGGCGGGCAGGCGGGTGTCGTCGGTCGGGTGGTCCATCCGGAAGTCCCAGCGTCGTCGTTCGGTGTCGTCGTTCGGTGTCGTCGGCCCCTCCATCGTGCCGGACGGGCCGGAGCGGGCCTCGGGGCGGTCCGGAGGGGGCGCGCGGGGCCCGTGCTGGGGCCGGTTCACGCCCGTGCCCCCGCCGTCAGCGCGTCCTCCGTCAACGCGCCTGCCGGCGGCACGCCCGGAGCCGTCGGCCCGGGCAGGGCCCGGCCCGCGTGCCGCAGCGCGGCCTCGACCCGGACGGCGTCGGCCGTGTCGCGGACCTCGTGCACCCGTACCGCCCACGCCCCCTGGGCGGCGGCCAGCACGCCGGCCGCCGCGGTGGCCGCGTCCCGTTCCCGGGCCGGGCGGGCCTCGCCGGTGTCCGGGTCGGCCAGCAGCTCGCCCAGGAACCGCTTGCGCGAGGCCGCCACCAGCACCGGGCGCCCGAGCGCGCTCCACGCGCCCAGCGAGGCCAGCAGCGCCCAGTCGTCCCTCCGGCTCTTGGCGAAGCCGAGCCCCGGGTCGACGATGATCTGGGACGGGTCGACCCCGGCCGACACGACCGCGTCCATCTGCCGGGCGACCTCGCCGATCACCTCGGCCACCACGTCGGTGTAGTCGGCCAGCGCGTCCATGCCCGCGGACTGCCCGCGCCAGTGCATGACGACGAAGGGCACCCCGGTCCCGGCCACGGCGCGGGCCATGTCCGGATCGGCCAGGCCCCCGCTGACGTCGTTGACGATCCGCGCGCCGGCCTCCACCGCCGCGTCGGCGACCCGGGCGCGCATGGTGTCGATGCTGACCAGGACGCCCTTGTCGGCGAGCGCGCGCACCACCGGGAGCACCCGGCGCAGTTCCTCCTCCTCGGAGACCCGGGTCGCGCCGGGCCGGGTCGACTCCCCGCCCACGTCCACGATGTCGGCGCCCTGGTCCACCAGCAGCAGGCCCCGGTCCACCGCCCGTCCCGGGTCCAGCCAGCGCCCGCCGTCCGAGAACGAGTCGGGTGTCACGTTCACGATTCCCATAACCGCGCACCGGTCCCACCCGGGAAGTCCCGGCAATGCCTGCGAAGGTCTTTTCATGTCCCCATTGTGCCGTCCCGCCCCAGGCCCCCCGCCAGGCACCCCCGGTGGAGAATTCCGTATCACGGAGTGGACACTCCGGGATTGGTCCGCACCAATCCGGATAACCTCCTGCCATGACACTCGGAATCCCCACCACGCGCACGGACCGGGCGGCCTCCATCCGCGAACTCCTCGCGACCGGCAGGCGTTCCTACTCGTTCGAATTCATGCCGCCCAGGAGCGCCGAAGCGGAAGCCGGCCTGTGGAACGCGATCCGGCGCCTGGAGGCCCTTTCCCCCACCTTCGTCTCGGTGACGTACGGCGCCGGCGGGTCGACCCGGGAGCGGACGGTGAACGTCACCGGGCGCATCGCGCAGGAGACCACCCTGACCCCGGCCGCCCACCTGACCGCCGTCGGCCACAGCGTCGCCGAGCTGCGGAACATCCTCGGCCACTACGCCGACCAGGGCGTCCGCAACATCCTGGCGCTGCGCGGCGATCCCCCGGGCGACCCGCTGGGCCCCTGGGTCCGCCACCCGGACGGGGTGGAGTACGCGGCCGACCTGGTGCGGCTGATCAAGGAGTCCGGGGAGTTCTGCGTCGGCGTGGCCGCGTTCCCGGAAATGCACCCGCGCTCCCCCGACTGGGATTCCGAGATCGGCCATTTCATCGCCAAGTGCCGGGCGGGCGCCGACTACGCGATCACCCAAATGTTCTTCGAGACCGACAGCTACCTCCATTTCCGGGACCGACTGGAATCCGCCGGCTGCGCCGTTCCGATCATTCCGGAGATCATGCCGGTGACCACGATCCGGTCACTCCGGCGGATTCCCACGCTGACCACCGCGGCCATTCCCTCGGAATTCTCCGAGCGCATGCTGGAACACCGGGACGACCCCCGGGCGGTCCGGGCGATCGGAATCGAGTACGCCACCGCGATGTGCCGGCGACTGCTGTCCGAAGGGGTCCCCGGTCTGCATTTCATGACCATGAACTTCTCCACGGTCACGACGGAGATCTACCAGAACCTCGGCCTGCCCGAGTCCGGCTGAGCCATCCGACGGGAGCGGGCGCGGCGGCCTCGCCGCGCCCGCTCCGACTCCCGGAATCCGGCCTCCGTCAGCCGGCCAGTTCCGCGCGCAGCACCCGGGCCGCGCCGACCAGGCTCTCCAGCGAGGCCCGGGTCTCCGTCCAGCCGCGGGTCTTCAGCCCGCAGTCCGGGTTGACCCACAGCCGCTCCGCCGGGATCGCCGCCAGACCCGCGCGCAGCAGGGAGACGGCCTCCTCGGTGCTGGGGACGCGCGGCGAGTGGATGTCCCAGACGCCCGGGCCGACCTCGCGCGGGTAGCCCGCCGCGGCCAGCTCGCCGGCCACCTCCATGTGCGAGCGGGTCGCCTCCAGGGAGATGACGTCCGCGTCGAGGTCGTCGATCGCGGTCATGATCGCACCGAACTCGGCGTAGCACATGTGGGTGTGGATCTGGGTGTCGGCCCGCACCCCGGAGGTGGCCAGCCGGAAGGCCTCGGTGGCCCAGTCCAGGTACGCCGGGCGGGCGGCGGCCCGCAGCGGGAGGGTCTCGCGCAGGGCCGGCTCGTCCACCTGGACCACGGCCGCGCCGGCCGCCTCCAGGTCGGTGACCTCGTCGCGCAGGGCGAGGGCCACCTGCCGGGCGGTGTCGGCCGGCGGCTGGTCGTCGCGGACGAAGGACCAGGCGAGCATGGTGACCGGACCGGTCAGCATGCCCTTGACCGGGCGGTCGGTCAGGTGCTGCGCGTAGACGAACCACTCGGTGGTCATCGGGTGCGGGCGGGAGATGTCGCCGGCCAGCACCGGCGGGCGCACGTACCGGGTGCCGTACGACTGCACCCAGCCGTGCCGGGTGGCGAGGTAGCCGGTGAGCTGCTCGGCGAAGTACTGGACCATGTCGTTGCGCTCGGGCTCGCCGTGTACCAGGACGTCCAGGCCGGCCTTCTCCTGGTACGCGATGACTTCGCGGACCTCGCTCTCCATCCGCTCCCGGTAGGCCGCGGCGTCGATCCGTCCGGCCGTCAGGTCGGCGCGGGCGGTGCGCAGTTCGGTGGTCTGCGGGAAGGAGCCGATGGTGGTGGTCGGCAGCAGCGGAAGGCCGAGCCGGGCGCGCTGGGCCTCGGCCCGCTGCGGGTAGGCCTGGGCGCGGCGGGTGTCCTCGGCGGTGACGGCGGCCGCCCGGGCGCGCACCGCCGGGTCGTGGGTGATCGGGGAGTTGGCGCGGGAGGCGAGGTCGGCGCGGTTGGCGGCGAGCTCGGCGGTGATCGCGCCGGTGCCCTCGCGCAGGCCGCGGGCGAGCAGCGCCGCCTCGCCGGCCTTCTGCCGGGCGAAGGCGAGCCAGCGGGCGATCTGCGGGTCCAGCTCCCGTTCGGCGGCGGCGTCGATCGGGACGTGCAGCAGGGAGCAGGACGGCGCGACGTCGACGGTGTCGGCGAGGCCCAGCAGGGTCGCCAGCGTGGACAGCGACTTCTCCAGGTCGTTGATCCAGATGTTGCGCCCGTCGATCACCCCGGCGACCAGCCGCTTGCCGGGCAGCCCGCCGACGGCGGCCAGGTCCTCCAGGTTGGCGGCGGCCGGGCCGGTGAAGTCCAGCGCCAAGCCCTCCACCGGGGCCTTGGCCAGCACCGACAGTGCCTCGCCGAGCCGGTCGAAGTAGCTCGCGACCAGCAGCTTGGGCCGCTCGGTGAGGGCGCCGAGCTCACGGTAGGCGCGCGCGGCGGTGTTCAGCTCGGCCGGGGTGCGGTCCTGGACCAGCGCGGGCTCGTCCAGCTGCACCCACTCAGCCCCCTCGGCCCTGAGCGCCGCGAGCAGCTCGGCGTAGACCGGCAGCAGCCGGTCCAGCAGCGTGATCGGCTGGAAGTCCTCGGCCACCCCGGGGGCAGGCTTGGCCAGCAACAGGTAGGTCACCGGGCCGACCAGCACCGGACGGGCGGCGTGGCCGAGTGCTACGGCCTCCGCGAACTCGCCGACCGCCTTGGCCGGGTTCGCGGCGAACACCGTGTCCGGGCCCAACTCCGGCACCAGGTAGTGGTAGTTGGTGTCGAACCACTTGGTCATCTCGAGCGGTGCGACGTCCTGGTTGCCGCGCGCCATCGCGAAGTACCCGTCCAGCGGGTCGGCGTCGACCGCCTCCCGGTGGCGCGGCGGGATCGCGCCGACCGCCACGCTGGTGTCCAGCACGTGGTCGTAGAACGAGAAGTCACCGGTCGGGACCTCCCCGACCCCCGCCCCGGCGAGCTGGGCCCAGTTGGTCCGGCGCAGGTCGGCCGCGGTCGACAGCAGCGCCTCGGCCGTGACCGTGCCCTTCCAGTAGCCCTCGATCGCCTTCTTCAGTTCACGGTTACGGCCCTGCCGGGGGTAGCCGTACGCGGTGGCCACGGACGCCGCGGCTGCGGACTTCGCTGTCAAGGGACTCTCCTTCGCGAGCCTGAATCCTCAAGTGCACCGGTGGCGGCACGAGGACGCGAAGGGAGGACGAACCGGACGGACACCCGTGCCCGTGCACGGCTCCGCCTGGTATGGTCGCCGACCCGCCCACGAGGTCACCGGATGGCCGCACGCGAACGGTCGCGCGCGGGCAGTGGCAGGTCTTCGGACTCGCGGGCGCGCCCACCCGGTCGAAACCGGGGCGGACACCTACTGGCCGTCGCTTCCCAGACCCGTCCCGGGTCCAGTGCGTATGACGGCGGTCGTTCCCACTCACCGCTGCGGGGCAGTCCCGGATTCCCACCGGGTTCCCTCTTGCGACACCCCGCCTGGCGGGCGGGGCGAACCAGCTGCGTGGCCAGCTTAGGGGCAGAACGCCACCGCGGAGGCGGAAATCTCGAAAGCCGTCTGCATCGTGAGACGGAGCGCCCCGGACGGCCACCCCGAACGGCTGCCCGGACGGCTACTCGACCGGCTCGCGCTCCGGCCCGGTGCGGCCGGTCCGCCGCTCCCGCGCCGCACCGTCGCGCCGTTCCTCGGAGGAGCCCTCCACGACCAGCTCCGGGACGCGGTGCGGCCGCCCGTCCGCGTCGATCGCGACGAAGACCAGCTGCGCCGTCGCCACCCTGGTGACGGGCCCGGTGAGGTTCCACCGCTCCGAGGTCACCACGACGGCCACGTCCATCGAGGTCCGCCCGACGTGCTCCACCCGGGCCCGGACGGTGAGGAGATCCCCGGCCCGGACGGGGGCCAGGAAGGACATCTCCTCGACCGAGACGGTGACCGCGGGGACTCCGGCGTGCCGGCCCGCGGCGGCGGCCGCCGCGTCGTCGATCAGCTTCATCATCACGCCGCCGTGCACCGAACCGTAGAGGTTGGTGTCGTGGTCGCTCATGATGTGGGCGAGGGTCACCGCGGAGTCGGCCGGGGTGCGGGAGAGGACGGACGGACTGGTCACAGCGACGGCCCGCCCGTCATGGCGCCGCGGGAGTCGTGGTCGGCGTTCCGCTGCACGGAACCCTCCTTCGTGGGTCGCGCGCCCCGTGCCGGGCACGCGAAGGAGCGGGCGGCCGTGCGCATACGGCCCACCCGCACCAGCGGCCCGCCCTCGGGGTCGTGGTGGGACCGCGGGCCACCACGGCACGCGGGCAGCGGCAGGTCTTCGGACTCGCGGGCGCGCCCTCCCGGCCTGACCGGGACGGACACCTACCGGCCGTAGCCTCCCGGGCCCGTGTCCGGGCCCGCCGCACAGGACGGCGGTCGCTCCCGCTCACCGCTGCGGGGCAGTCCCGGATTCCCACCGGGTTCCCTCTTGCGACACCCCGCCCGGCGGGCGGGGTGAACCAGCTGCCCGGCCAGCTTACGTCCATCCGCGCAGCTCACGGCCACCGCCCACCTCCTCGGTCGGTCCACGCACGACCGCCGGGGCCGTACGCCGGGGCGGACGGCAGAATGTCCCCCATGCGGCACATCTTCGTCATCGGCATCGGCGCGGGCGACCCCGACCACCTGACCCTGCAAGCGGTCAAGGCGATCGGTCGCACCGACGTCTTCTTCATCCTCGACAAGAGCGAGGAGCGGCAGGACCTGATCAGGCTCCGCCGCCGGATGCTGGCCGAGCACGGCCTGCCCGGGCACCGGGTGGTCGAGGTGCCCGACGCGGAACGGGACCGCACCACCCCCGCGTACACCGCCGCCGTGGACGACTGGCGCGTGCGCCGCGCCGATCTGGTCGAGCGGCTGTTCGCCGAGCACCTCGGCCCGGAGGAGAGCGGCGCCTTCCTGGTCTGGGGCGACCCCGCGCTCTACGACAGCGTCATCGCCGTGGTCGAGGACGTGTCCACCCGTGGCGGGGTGCCGTTCGAGTTCGAGGTGCTCCCGGGCATCAGCAGCGTCTCCGCGCTCGCCGCCCGGCACCGCACCACGCTGACCAGGGTCGGCCGCCCGGTGCAGATCACCACCGGTCGCCGCCTGGCCGAGGGCTTCCCCGCGGGGGTGGACGACGTGGTGGTGATGCTCGACGGCCGGGCCGCCTTCACCGAGATCGACCCCCGGGGGCTGGAGATCCACTACGGCGCCTACCTCGGCACCCCCGACGAGGTGCTCGTCTCCGGGCCGCTCGCCGAGGCGGCCCCGCGGATCCGCGAGCTGCGCGAGCGGTCCCGCGAGCGCAAGGGCTGGATCATGGACACCTACCTGCTCCGGCGCTCGGACGGCTGACCCTCGGCAGCGTGACGCGGTGCGCCGCCCCGGGCGGCGGGGCGGCGCGGCGCGTCAGCGGTCGGTGAACTCCGGCGGGCGCTTCTCGGCGAAGGCCGCCATGCCCCCTCACCGTGACCTCGGCTGGGGCCTCAGCCCAGGAGCTTCGCCAGTACCCGGTCGAGCGCGTGGATGTCCTCCGGCGGCAGCGCGAGCAGCGCGTCCGGCGGGGTGGTGAGGATCCCGGTGGCGAGCGCCGCCTTCGCCTCGCCCTCCTCGGTGAGGTGGACCAGCTTGGAGCGCCGGTCGGCCGGATTGGTGATGCGTTCGGCGAGGCCGCGCCGCACCAGGTCGTCCACGATGACGGTGGTGTACGGCGGGTCGGCGGTCAGCCGCTCGGCCAGCTCCCGCAGGGTGATCGGGCCGGCGGCGAGCCGGCGCAGCGCCCTGACGCGGCTGAAGCTCATGCCGAGGGCGTCGGCGACGATCCTGCGGCGGTCGTGGCGCTCCAGCACGAGTGCGTACATCCCCTGCCAGACCCGGGCCGCCGCCCCGGCGTCGGCCTCGCTCACCTCCGGGTGCCCGCCGGTGTCAAGGCGCTCCATCAGGTGCCCACCGTCTCCTTCGTCCGCTCGTTCTCCTCGACCGCCTCCTCGGCGGCGAGCCGCTGTGCCGTGCGCTCGGCCGTCGCCCGGGCCCAGCGGCCGGAAGTGAGCGTACCGGCGATCAGTACGGCGGCCCCGCAGCCGACGATGATCCACCACGCCGTCCGCGCCGCCCCGGTGAAGGCCACCGGGTCCGTGAGGACGGTCCCGGCCATCAGGGCGCCGGTCACCGCGACGCCCAGGGACTGGCCGACCTGCCGGCTGGTGGAGGCCACGGCCGCCGCCACCCCGGCCTGCGCGCGGGGCATCCCGGAGACGGCGGTGTTGGTGATGGGCGCGTTGACCAGGCCGAAGCCGGTGCCGAAGAGCAGGAAGGCGAGGACCAGCAGACCGGTCGGCAGGTGCTCGGAGTAGCCGACCGCCTGGAGCAGGGCGCTCGCGGTCAGCGCGGCCCCCGCCAGCAGCAGCGGTGTGCGCGGCCCCCGGGTGGCCACCATCCGACCGGACAGCGGCGCGGCGAGCAGCGACATGACCGCCATCGGCAGCATGAATAGCCCGGCGTGCAGCGGGTCGAGTCCGCGGACCTCCTGGAGGTACAGGGAGCCGAGGAACAGGAAGCCGCCGAGGCCGGCGAAGGCGGCGACCGCGATCACGGTGGCGCCGGAGAACGGCGCGGAGCGAAAGAACCGCAGGTCGATCAGCGGGTCGGCGCGCCGGGGTTCGTACCACAGCAGGCCCAGCAGCGCTCCCAGCGCGGCCGCCGCGCAGCCGAGCACCACGGGCGAGGTCCAGCCGCGCTCCGGCGACTCGATGATCGCGTAGGTGAGGGCGGCGAGCAGCACGACGACCAGCGACTGGCCGACCGGGTCCACCCGGCGGGTGCGGGCCGCCCGCGACTCCGGCACGTAGCGGGTGGTGAGGAAGAGCGCGGCCAGGCCGATCGGGACGTTGATCCAGAAGATCGCCCGCCACCCGGCCGACTCCACCAGCGCCCCGCCGATGATCGGCCCGGCGGCCATGCTGATGCCCACCACGCCGCTCCAGACGCCGATCGCGCGGGCGCGCTGCCGGGAGTCGGTGAAGGTGTTGCTGATGATCGACATGGCGACGGGGTTGAGCATCGATCCGCCGACCGCCTGGAGCATCCGCGCGGCGATCAGCCAGCCGAGCCCGGGAGCCAGGCTGCACAGCAGGGAGGCCCCGGTGAACACCACCAGGCCGATCCGGAACACCCGGCGGCGGCCGATCCGGTCGGCGGTCGATCCGGCGAGCATCAGCAGGCTGGCCAGGACCAGGGTGTAGGCGTCGATCGTCCACTGCAGTCCGGACACCGAGGTGTCCAGGTCGCGACGGATGGCGGGCAGGGCCACGTTCAGGATGGTGTTGTCGAGGCTGACGATCAGCAGGCTCATGCAGCAGATGGCGAGCACGAGCCAGGGCCGCGGTCGAGCGGCATCGGGCATGACGAACGCTCCAGATTTACTTGTGTTGTTGTAATGATTGTGAGCATATAACTAATTCGGGAGACCACTCCACCCCGGCCCCGACCCCGGCCTCCCCGGCCTCCCCCGACCCCGACATCCCCGGCCACCCCGACCGCCCCCGGACAGCACAACGGCCGCGCCCCGCCGATCTCCTCGGCGGGGCGCGGCCGTACGGGCCCGCGGGGGTCAGGCCTTCTTGACCACGCTGGACTTGAGCTGCATGGCGCCGAAGCCCTCGATCCGGCAGTCGATGTCGTGCCCGTCCACGCCGTCCACCAGGCGGATGTTGCGCACCTTGGTGCCGGCCTTGATGCCGGAGACGCTGCCCTTGACCTTCAGCGCCTTGACCACCGTCACGGTGTCGCCGTCGCTCAGCACGTTGCCGACCGCGTCCTTGACGACCCGCTCGCCGGCCGGCGCTCCGGCCGCCTGGTCGGCGCCGCCGGGCACCCACTCGTGGGCGCACTCGGGGCAGACCATGAGGGCGTTCATCTCATAGGTGTACTCGCTGGAGCACTGCGGGCACGGGGGAAGGTTGTCGCTCATGAGCTCAGATTATCCAGGGTGTTCGGAGGTGGCCCTCGGGACGGGTGAGGAGGTCAGCAGGGGTGCCGGAGCCGCTCGGCGGCCCCGGTGGCGGTGAGGCCGTGGCCGGCGGCACGGCCGTCCTCGGCGGCGTGCGCGCGGTCGGCGGGCACCGCCCGGCCGTGCAGGTGGGCTCGGGCGTGGGCGATGGCCTCGGGGGTGGTCGCGAAGACGTGCCCGTCGGCATGCAGCCCGTCGAGCACACCGAGGGCGTCCAGCGGGCGGTGGTGCTCGTCGCGGACGCCGGAGACCAGCACCAGGGTGCCGCGCCGGCGCAGCGCGGTGATGGCGTCACCGAGGACGGTCGCGCCGCTGGCGTCGATCGCGCTGACCCGCGACATCCGCAGGATCGCGACCTCGACCTCGGCGGACTCGGTGAGTTCGAGCAGGAAGCGGTGCGCGGCCGCGAACAGCAGCGGCCCGTCGATCCGGTAGGCCACGATGTGCTCGGCGAGCAGCGCCAGCTCCTCCTCGTGGTGGTCCGCGGCCGGAGCCTGCGCCCGCAGCGGGACCTGCTCGACCCGGGCCGCCCGGGCGACGGCGGCCAGCGCCAGGACGCCCGAGACCAGCACCCCGAGCACCACGGCGGTGACCAGGTCGAAGGCCAGGGTGGCGACGGCCGTCAGGGCCAGCACGGCGGCCTCGCCGCGCCCGGTGCGGGCCAGCGCCCGCAGCGAACCGACCTCGACCATCCGGACCGCGGTGGCGATCAGCACCCCGGCCAGCGCCGCCAGCGGGATCCCCGCGACCAGCGGCGCGGCCGCGAAGACGATCACCGCGAGCACCGCGGCGTGCACCAGGGCGGCGAGCCGGGAGGCCGCGCCGGAGCGCACGTTGACGGCGGTACGGGCGATCGCGCCGGTCGCGGCGACGCCGCCGAACAGCGGGGCGGCCAGATTGGCCAGGCCCTGGCCGAACAGCTCGCGGTCGCTGTCGTGCCGGCCCGACACCCTCATCGCGTCGGCCGCCGTCGCGGACATCAGGGACTCCAGCGCGGCCAGCGCGGCGACGGCGAACGCCGAGGGCAGCAGCGCGGGGACGGCGGAGAGGTCGACGAAGCCGAACGAGGGCGCGGGCAGGCCGGCGGGCAGGTGGCCGATGGTGGCGACCGGCAGGCCGGCCAGCTCGGCGGTGACGGTCGCGGCGACGACGGCGATCAGCGAGAACGGCAGCGCGGGCCGCAGCCGCACGCCGACCAGCATCACGGCGGCGACGGCGAACGCCACCCCGACGGCCGCCCAGTGCGGCGCGACGGCGAAGTCGCGCACCGCCCGGGCCGCGACCACCGCCGGATTGTCGCCCTCGGGTTTGGGCACCCCGAGCGCGCCGGGCACCTGCTGCAGGGCGATGACCCCGGCGATGCCGAGCGTGAAGCCCTCCACCACGGGCACCGGCACGTACGCCATCCAGCGCCCGGCCCGCAGCAGGGCGAGGAGCACCAGGACCATCCCGGCCAGCAGGCCGACGGTCAGCACGCCGTCGGTGCCGTAGCGGGCGACGATCGGGACGAGGACGACGGTCATGGCGCCGGTCGGCCCGGACACCTGGAGGTCGGAGCCGCCGAAGACGGCGGCCAGCGCCCCGGCCACGACGGCGGTGGCGAGCCCGGCCTCGGCGCCCGCCCCGGAGGAGATGCCGAAGCCCAGGGCCAGCGGCAGCGCCACGATCGCCACCGTGAGACCGGCGAGCAGGTCCTTGCGCGGGGAACGGCCCATGGTGGCGAGGATCGCCCGGGTGGGCAGCACGGCCCGCACCCGGTCGCCCACGACAGCTGCGAGGCTCATGCCGCGCTCGCCTCCGACCGGCCTGCGGTCGGCCGCCGTTCGCCGGTTCCCGCGGTCACGACCGCCCCTTCCCTATGCCCGTCGGCGCCAGGACGCGCCTCCTACCGGGTCAACGGCACGACAGCATGTATGAACTTGAAGAATTTTTCAAATCACTTGTTTCGCATGTGGTGGATCCTGACAGTAGTGACCTCCCGGGGTCGGCACCGCCCGGCCGACCGACGCCGGCACACCCTGCCCGGCCGCCGGGCGCCCGACCGGGCCGCGCCGCGCCGCGCTTCGCCGGTCGAGGGCGGGCGGCCGTCCGCGCACCGCCCGGCGGCGGACCCGCTGCCGGGCCGGCCTCCGGCTACGCGGTGTAGCTGAAGGTCAGCGGGCCGCCGGTGCCGCCCGCCGTGGTCACCGTGACGTCCACCGGGCCGGGCCGGTCGGCCGGCGGGGCGGTGGCGGTGCACAGCTGGGGTCCGCAGGAGTGCCGGGTGGCGGGTCGGCCGCCGAAGGAGACCGTGGCACCGGCCAGGTTCGCGCCGGTCACGATGACCGCGGTGCCGCCGCCCGCCGGGCCCGAGGGCGTGTTCAGTCCGGAGAGCACGGGGGCCGGCGGGGGCGGCGGCGGGGCGCCGGTGTAGTCGAACGCCGCCGGGGCCTGGGCCGTCCCGCCCGGTCCCGCCACCGTCACGGCGGCACTGCCCGAGCCGCCGGGCGTGGTCACCGTGCAGACGGTCCCGGTGCAGGTGCCGGGCGCCGGAACGCCGCCGACCAGCACCATCGCGCCCTCCAGGCCGACGCCGGTGACGGTCACGGGGGTGCCGCCCGCGCCCGGGCCGGTGGTGGCGCTGACGTCGTCGATCCGGGGCTGCGAGCCGATCGTCGGCGGCAGCAGGCCGATGCCGAGCAGGTAGGTGGAGACGTGCCCGGTCGGGATCGTGTCGTTGGCGTTGGCCACCCTCGCGGTGATCGCGCCGGTGACCGGGCCGGTCCCCTCCGCGACGACCGGGATCTTCATGAACTCCTCGGTCCCGGAGCGGCGGTTGCCGTACAGGACGGCTTCCAGGTGGCGGCCGTCGGGCGAGACGGTCTCGGTGAAGGTGTAGTCGTACGGCGTGGAGTAGAACATCGCGCCGCCGGTGGTGACGCCGGGCGGCAGGTCGACGGTGAAGTGGGTCGGCCCGCCGAGGTCCTCGGTGCCGAACACGCGCCAGGACACCGAGAAGACGCCGTGCCGGTTCTGCTCGGTGGGGTAGTTCCCGGCCTGGGTGAGGACCACCCGCTGTTCGATGACGGTGGCGGCGGGGGCCTCGGCGGGGAGATCGGCCGCCCCGGCCGGGGTCGCGGCGGCGGTCAGGGACAGGGCTGCGGCGAGACCGGCTCCAGCCAGTCTGATGATCGTAGGCATACGGAAATCCTCCCGGGCGCCCGACAGTTCGGCGTCCGCTTTCCCGAATTGCCCGGCCGGAGACGCGAATTGGCGCGATCCCGCACCCTCGCGCCCACCGCGCCCACCCGCCCGGCCGCCCGGCCGCCCACCCGCCCGGCCGACACCCGTCCCACCGTCACCCGCCCAGCGGCGCGGGCAACGGACGGGAGTGCAGGACGTCCAACCGGGAGACCGCCCTGGTCACCACCACGTACAGCCGGTGCAGGCCCCGCGCCTCCGCCTCCACGATGGCCGCCGGCTCCAGCACCACCACGTGGTCGTACTCCAGCCCCTTCACCACCGAGGCCGGCAGCACCGTCACCCGCGCCGTGGTGCCGACCTGCTCGGCCGCCCCGGTCGGGATGCCCGCGGCGAGGAGCGCCTCGGCGGCCCGCGCCACCGCGCCGTCCGCCGCGATCACCGCGATCGATCCCTCGCGTTCCAGCGCGGCCCGCACCGCCGCCACGGCCGCCGCGTCCAGGTCACCCCCGGCCACCCGTCGCACCGTCAGCTCGCCGTCCCGGCGCAGCGACACGGCCGGCGGCACGTCCACCTCCAACGCGCCCAGCAGGGTGTTGGCGAGCGCCGTCACGGCGGCCGGGACACGGAAGCCGGTGGTCAGCGGCACCACCGCTGCCTGCGGCTTGCCCAGGTGGGCGAGCTGCTCGGGCCAGCTGCGGGCGGCCCACGGAGCGGTGGCCTGGGCGAGGTCGCCGAGGACGGTCAGGGAGCCGAAGGCACTGCGGCGGGCGATCGCCCGGCACTGCATCGGGGAGAGGTCCTGGGCCTCGTCCACCACGACGTGACCGAACCCGGCGGGGCGCTCGATCAGGCCGGCCACCTCGTCCAGGAGCATCAGGTCGTGCTCGGACCACTTCGCGCTCCGCTCCGAACGCGGCGGCCGGCACCACAGGACCGCCGCCTGCTCCCCGGGGTCGAGCACCCCGTCGGCGGCCTCGGCCAGCACGGCCGGGTCGCTCAGCAGGGCGGCGACCACACCCTCCGGGCGCAGCACGGGCCAGGCGGACTCCAGGAAGGCCGCGACCGGCCCGCAGCGCCCGATCTTCCGCGACCACGCGCCGGACCTGACGCCGGACCGGCGTTCGGCCTGGTCCTGGAGCATCGCCACCACCCGGGTGCGCAGGCTCTCCCGGCCGATCGCGTACGGCGGCGCCTGCTCGCGCAGTTCGGCGACCGTCCGGTCCAGCCGCTCCGGGGGCACCCGCCACCGGTACGAGCCGTCGGGGACGACCAGCGGGTCCGAGCCCGTCGCCCGGATGCGGCCGTACAGCGCGCGGCGCAGCACCGTCGCCATCCGTCCGTCCTGCTTGACCGCGGCCGCCCGCTCGTCGTCGACCGCGCCGACCGAGCGGGTGGCGACCAGGTCCTCGACGGTGCTCTGGGTGACGTCGATCTCCCCGAGCGCGGGGAGCACCTCGGCGATGTAGCGCAGGAAGGTCCGGTTCGGGCCGATGACCAGCAGGCCACCGTGCCGGATCCGCTGCGGGAAGCTGTACAGCAGGTACGCGGCGCGGTGCAGCCCGACGGCGGTCTTGCCGCTGCCGGGCGCGCCCTGCACGCACACCGACTCGCTCAGCCCGCCCCGCACCAGCGCGTCCTGCTCCGGCTGGATGGTGGCGACGATGTCCCGCATCGGGCCGGTGCGGGGGCGTTCGATCTCGGCGGCCAGGAGGCCGCCCGCGCCGCCGCCCGCACCGCCGCCCCCGCCGTCCGCCGCAACGCCGCCCCCGCCGTCACCGGCCGGGCCCCGGCCCGCCGAACCGGTCCCGTCGAGGGGCTCGTCCTCCAGCCCGGTCAGGTCCTCCGGCACCCCCGGGCTCGACGGCGCCCAGCCGAACCGGCGGCGGCGCGCGAGCCCGAGCGGATCGTGGGCGCTCGCCTGGTAGAACGCCCGCGACACCGGGGCCCGCCAGTCGACCACCAGCGGCGGCACCGTCGGGTCCTCGGAGATCCGCCGGCGGCCCACGTAGTAGCGCTGCCCCCGGTGCTCCCCGGCCTCCGCGGTGTCGCCGAAGTCCAGTCGGCCGAAGAACGACGGGCTCTCCGGCAGCTCCTTCATCCGCTTGGCGCGGGTGCGCAGGTACCGGCCGAGCGCCTCCGCACTGGCGCCGTCGCCGGAGACGTCCTCCCCGGCGACGACCTGGTGGCTCGCGTCCTCGACCTGCCGGGCCGTCGCCACCCGGCAGATCTCGACGTAGGCACGCTCCCGTTCCAGTTCGCGGTCGAGGTTCCGGGGGTCCGAGGTCATCGTTCGCGTTCCTTCCTGGCACGGCGGCTCGCCTGCCGCCCAGAGCCAGCATAACTTAACTCAGTAAAAATACTGACTTAGTTGCCAGCTCCGAGGCAGGTACCGCGGCAGGTCCGGCCCAAGGACGGCACCCCCCAGGGCGACACAGCGACGCGGTACGGACGGGCAACCGCCCCACCGCCGCGAGCAGCAGCCACAGGTAGGGCAGCCGGTCGACCTCGTCGGCGCCGAGCGAGGCGAGGGCGGCGTTCACCGCGGCGAAGCGCTCGCCGTCGTAGAAGTCGTAGAAGACGTCGCCCCGGGCGGCCGGGTCGGCGTGGCCGACGTGGCGGACCTCGGCCTCCGGCGCGCCCTCAGCCCGCCGTGAGCGCGAGCCGGATCCACCGCTCGGACTCCGCGACCGCCACCCCCACGTCGAAGGACCGCGGGGCGGCCGCGGCCTGCACCACCAGCCCCTTGACCAGCCCCACGAAGGCCAGCGCGAAGGCCCCCGGGTCCACGCCGGGGCGAAGCTCCCCGTCCCGCTGCCCCTGCCCGACCACCTCGGCCGCCCACTCCCGGGTGCTGGCGTCCAACTCCGCCACCGCGGCGGTCAGTTCCGAGGCGCCGGCGAGCGCCTCGGCACCCAGCACCACGAAGGCCCGGCCGAGGTCGGTCGGGTTGCGCACGCCCTCCAGGCAGCCGCGCGCGAACCCGCACAGCTCGTCCACCGCTCCCGCCCCGCTGCGCTCCGGCGCGGCCGCCGCCATCGCCTCGGCCAGCGCCGCCTCCTGCAGCCGCGCCAGCAGCGCGGCCTTCGAGCCGAAGTAGTGGGTGGCCAGGCCCCGACTGAAGCCCGCCTCCTCCCCCACCCTGGCCAGCGTGACCCCGGTGCTGCCGTGCTCGGCGATCAGCCGGGCGGCGGCCGCGATCAGCGCGGACTCGGCCCGGGCCCGCCGCTCGGCCTGGGTGCGGCGCGCCGGCGTCCCGTGAGCCGTTCCGGCTCCGTCGGTTCGGCCCTCATCGTGCGTAGACATGCCACCATGCTACGGTGAACTTGCTTGTTGGATAACAAGTAACTTCCGGAGCGGCGGGCACTCCCCCGACCCGCCGCCCCCGTGAGAAGGGAAGTCCCGATGACCGCCACGATGCTCGCCGGCCGGCTCGACGTCGCGAAGGGCGCCTTCGCCGTGGAGGAGGTCCCCGTCCCGGTGCCCGGCCCGGGCGAGGTACTGATCAAGGTGAGGGCCGCCGGGGTCTGCCTCTCCGACGTCCACCTGATCGAGGGCATGCTCAAGCCGCTCTACCTCAAGGGCGACAAGGTCACCCTCGGCCACGAGGTCGCGGGCACCGTGCACACCCTCGGCGAGGGCGTGACCAGCGCGGCCGTCGGCGACCGGGTGCTGCTGCAGGCGGGCGAGACCCGCGACGGCGCCGTCCACACCCGCGGCGTGGACTACGACGGCGGCTGGGCCGAGTACGCGCTCGCCACCGCCTCCACCCTGGTGCCGATCCCCGACGAGCTCCCCTTCGAGCAGGCCTGCTTCATCCCCGACGCCGTCTCCACCCCGTGGGCCGCCATCACCACCACCGGGGCCGTGCGCCCGGCCGAGGCGGTCGGCGTCTGGGGCGTCGGCGGCCTCGGCGCCCACGGCGTGCAGCTGCTGCGGGCCGTCGGCGCCTTCCCGATCGTCGCCGTCGACCCGCTGCCGGCCGCCCGCGAGCGCGCCCTGGCCTTCGGCGCCGACGCCGCGCTCGACCCGGCCGACCCCGCGTTCGAGGGGCTGCTGCGCGAGGCCACCGGCGGCCGCCCGCTGTCCGTCGCCTTCGACTTCGCCGGTGTCGCCCCGGTGCGCGAGCAGGCCGCGGCCGCGCTCGGCGAGCACGGCCGCCTGGTGCTGGTCGGCCTCACCGACAAGCCGCTGACCGTCACCAACGGCACCCGGTTCAGCTACCTGCGCCAGCAGATCCTCGGCCACTACGGCTCGGTCGGCCAGGACGTCGCGGACCTGGTCGACCTGGTCCGCGGCGGCCGGCTGGAGTTCTCCCGCTCGGTGAGCGGCACCTTCCCGCTGTCCGAGGCCGCCCGCGCGGTCGAGGCGCTGGAGCACAAGGAGGGCAACCCGATCCGCCTGGTGCTCAAGCCCTGACCGGAGCCCCTCACCAGGGGCCCCGCCGACCCGGCGCCGCACCCACCGGACTGAGCCCGGTGGGTGCGGCGCCGTCGCTCCCCCCGCCCGCTCCATGCGGCGGGCACCAGCCGACCCCTGGGCCACCGCACCCCCAACTCCACACGCCCGCGCGGGAAATGGCATGCACGCCACTAGCCAACCGGCCAGTAGCACCCCTACCGTCGACTGTTCCGTGAGACTTCGACGGAGGAGTCCGCCTTGCGGTCACGCCAACGCCCCCGCCCCCACTCCCTCCGACTCCCGGCCGCCGCCCTCGCCTCGGCCCTGCTCGTCACCGCGGCCCTGACCACCACCCCCACCGCCAACGCCGCGCCCGCCCCCGCGGCGGCGGCCGCCGCCGCCAACGACTACTGCGGCGGCCACTGCTCCGACATCCTGCCGCCCGGCGAGAACGGCAACGCCACCCTCGCCGACATCCTGCTCAACCGGGCCTTCGGCACCCGCCCGGCGCACACCGACGACCAGCTCGGCCCGTACGCCGCCCTCGCGGCCGGCTACCCCGGCCTCACCGAGGCCAAGCTGCGCGACTTCTTCAACGACGCCTCCTTCGGCGTCCCCGCCGACCAGGTCGCCAGCACCACCAGCCCGCGCCCGGACGTCTCCATCGTGCGCGACAAGGCCACCGGCGTCCCCCACATCACCGGCACCACCCGCTACGGCACCGAGTTCGGCGCCGGCTACGCCGCCGCACAGGACCGGCTGTGGCTGATGGACCTCTTCCGGCACGTCGGCCGCGGCCAGCTCTCCGGCTTCGCGGGCGGCGCCGCCGCCAACCGCCAGCTGGAGCAGACGTTCTGGCAGGCCGCGCCGTACACCGAGGCGGAGCTGCAGCAGCAGATCGACGCCATCGCCGCCCGCGGCGGCCGGGCCACCCAGGCGCTCGCCGACGCCAACGCCTACCTCGACGGCATCAACCAGTACGCCAAGGAGTCCTACGACGCCCGCACGTTCCCGGGCGAGTACGACCTCACCGGCCACATCGACCCGATCACCAACGCCGGCTCGATCGAGCCGTTCAAGCTGACCGACCTGGTCGCCCTCGCCTCCGTGGTCGGCGCGCTCTTCGGCTCCGGCGGCGGAGGCGAACTCGCCTCCGCCCAGGTCAAGTCGGCGGCCGAGGCCGCGTACGGCAAGGACGCCGGGGACGCGGTCTGGACGTCGCTGCGCGAGGCGGACGACCCGGAGGCCGTCCAGACCCTGCACGACGGGCAGAGCTTCCCGTACGCGACCGTCCCCGACCGCCCGCGGGGCGAGGCACCGCCCGACCCCGGCTCGGTGGTCCCCGAGCGGGTGGTCTACGACGCCACCGGCTCCGCCGGCTCCCTCACCACCGCGGCGCAGGGCGTCCTGCCCGGGAACCTGCTGAGCGCCAAGCACGGCATGTCCAACGCCCTGCTGGTCTCCGGCGCACACACCGACGACGGCCACCCGGTGGCCGTGTTCGGCCCGCAGACGGGCTACTTCGCCCCGCAGCTGCTGATGCTGGAGGAGATCCAGGGCCCCGGGATCAGCGCCCGCGGCGCCGCCTTCGCCGGTCTGAGCTTCTACGTCCAACTCGGCCGCGGCCAGGACTACGCCTGGAGCGCCACCTCCGCCGGCCAGGACATCACCGACACCTACGCCGTCCCGCTCTGCACCACCGACGGATCCCCGGTCACCACCGCCGCCGACTCCTACCTCTGGCACGGCCAGTGCCTGCCCTTCGACCGGCTGGAACGCAAGAACGCGTGGAAGCCGACCACGGCCGACTCCACCCCGGCCGGCTCCTACACCCTGGTGATGCTCCGCTCCAGGTACGGCCTGGTGAGCGCCCGCGGCACGGTCGGCGGCGCCCCCGTCGCCTTCACCTCGCTGCGCTCCACCTACCGGCACGAGGCCGACTCCATCATCGGCTTCCAGGAGCTCAACGACCCGGGCGCCGTGCGCGACGCGGCGGGCTTCCAGCAGGCGGCGCAGGACATCAACTACACCTTCAACTGGTTCTACGCCGACTCCCGCGACATCGCGTACTACAACTCCGGCAGCAACCCGGTCCGCGCCGCCGGGGTGGACCCCGGCCTCCCGGTCCAGGCCCAACCCGCTTACGAGTGGGCTGACTTCGACCCCGTCGCCAACACCGCCCGGTACACCCCGGCGGCCGAGCACCCGCAGTCCGTCAACCAGGACTACTACGTCTCCTGGAACAACAAGCAGGCGAACGGCTACACCTCGGCCGGCTTCGGCAACGGCTCGGTGCACCGCGGCAACCTGCTGGACGACCGGGTCAAGTCCCTGCTCGCGAACGGCGGCAGGGCGAGCCGGGTCTCGCTCACCCAGGCCATGGAGAGCGCCGCCCTGGCCGACCTCCGGGCCGAGGACGTGCTGCCCGACCTGATCCGGGTGCTGCGCAGCGCGCCCGTCACCGACCAGGCCGCCCTCACCGCCCTGCAGCAGCTGGAGGCCTGGCTCGCCAACGGCGCGCAGCGGAAAGAGACTTCACCGGGCAGCCACGGCTACGCGGACGCCACCGCGATCCGGGTGATGGACGCCTGGTGGCCGCTGGTGGCCGACGGCGTCATGCGGCCGGGCCTCGGCGACCAGCTGTTCGGCGCGCTGACCGGCGCCCTCCAGATCAACGAGTCGCCCTCCGGCGGCCAGACCGGCGCCGGCGGCGGCCCGGTGAGTGCCAACGAGGCGATCCCCCACAAGGGTTCGTCCTTCCAGTACGGCTGGTGGAGCTACCTCGACAAGGACCTGCGGGCCGTCCTCGGCGACCACGTGGCGGGCCCGCTGGCCCGCCCGTTCTGCGGCGGGGGCGCCCTCGCGGCCTGCCGGACGGTCCTGCTGAACACCCTGAAGCAGGCCGCCGCCCAGACCTCCGCCCAGGTCTACCCGGGCGACGCGGACTGCGCGGCCGGCGACCAGTGGTGCGCCGACACGATCATCCAGCGCCCGCTGGGCGGCGTGACGGACGCCAAGACCACCTGGCAGAACCGCCCCACCTACCAGCAGGTGGTCCAGTTCCCCAGCCACCGCTGAGCCCCGCCCACCGCCGAGCCGCCCTGCCGGTGCCCCTCCCCGGGGCACCGGCAGCCGGTCACTCCGCCGCGCCGACCCGCTTCGCGATCGCCTCCGCGTCCTCGACCAGGTACCGCGGATGGTCCCGCAACCGGTCGACCACCCTGACGTAGGTCCTGCGGCTGTCGGGCGTGGTCATCCGGTCCGAGGCGGCGTCCGCCAGGTCGACGATGGCCTCCATCAGCCCACCGATGGCCCGCAGCAGCGCCGCCTCCTCGCTCTCCGGAACCCGCTCCCGGCCGCTGTCCCGCGCCTTCGGCAGCGCGTTCTCCCGCAGCTGCCGCCGCGCCTCGCCGACCGCCTCGACCATCGCGCCCGTCCCGCTGTCCAATCCGGCCCCCTCGTCTTCCCGTCCTCCGGCGTCCCTCCCGGTCCTTCCCACCCCGCGCCCCGCTTAGGCCCCACGGGCCCGGCCCGGCGCGCGGCCCGGCGGAACTGCCCCTAGCGTGGTCCGGGGACCGCCCGACCGTCCCCGGGCCGAGGCCCGGGTCCCGCACCAGGAGGCAAGCCGACCATGACCGCCAACCTCTCCGATCTCACCGGCGACTACGTCCTCGACCCCACCCACACCCGGATCGGCTTCGTCGCCCGGCACGCCATGGTCACCAAGGTCCGCGGCGCGTTCCACCGGTTCGAGGGCACCGCCCACCTGGACGGCGGCGACCCGTCCCGCTCCTCCGGCCAGGTGGTGATCAAGGCCGAGAGCATCGACACCGGAGTGGAGCAGCGCGACCAGCACCTGCGCACCAACGACTTCCTGGACGCGCCCAACTTCCCCGACATCACCTTCCGCTCGACCGCGGTCGAGGTGCGCTCCGACAGCGAGTACCGGGTCACCGGCGACCTCACCATCAAGGACACCACCCGCCCGGTCACCATCGACTTCGAGTACACCGGCAACGCGGTCGACCCGTACGGCAACCTCCGGGTGGGCCTGGAGGGCTCGGTCACCATCAGCCGCAAGGACTACGGAGTCACCTGGAACGCGGCGCTGGAGGGCGGCGGCGTCCTGGTCGGCGACAAGGTCGTGCTGGAGTTCGACATCTCGGCGATCCGCCAGAGTTAGGTCACCGCACCACCGCCGCACCACCCCCGCGGACCGCCGGACCGCCCCGCGCTCGCCCGGCTAGGCTCCGGACATGCCAACCGAAGACTCCCTCGCGACCGGCCAGCGCTCCCTCGGCGACCCTTCCCTCGAGTACCCGCTCTGGCCGCCGCTCACCGCCGGCTGCCCGCGCACCGGCACCGAGGAGGTCGCGTACCCCGTCGAGGTCGACTACGCCTACGACAAGGCCGACCCGGCGGGCCTGTCCGCCCCGGCGCACGGCGCCCCGGTGCGCGCCGGCCTGGAGCGCTGGGCCCCGCTGCTGCCGCCGCTGCTCGCCCCGGGCCTGGGCGAGGGCGCCACCCCGCTGGTGGAGATCGAGCCCGGGGTGTACGTCAAGGACGAGTCCCGCAACCCCACGTGGAGCCACAAGGACCGGCTGAACCGCTGCACCACCAGCGCCGCCGTGGGCGTCGGCGCGCCGGGCCTCGCGGTCGCCTCCTCCGGCAACCACGGCGCCTCCGCCGCCGCCTACGCCGCCCGCGCCGGTCTGCCCTGCGTGGTGTTCACCGGCCCGGACCTGCCGCCGAACGTCGACGCCTTCCTCAACGCCTACGGCGCGGTGGTGCTCCCGGTGCCGTGGGAGGCCCGCTGGCCGCTGCTGCGCCAGGCGGTCGACCGGCTGGGCCTGCACCCGGTCAGCAACCTGACCACCACCCACACCGGGCACGCCTTCGGCCCCGAGGGCTACAAGACCGTCGCGTACGAGATCTTCCAGGACGTCGGCCTGCCGAGCGCGGTGTTCGTCCCGACCGGCTACGGCGAGCTGCTGTTCGGCGTCTGGAAGGGCTTCGCCGAGCTGCGCCGGCTGGGCCTGACCGACCGGGTGCCGCGGATCCACTCCTGCGAGACGGCCGGCTCCGGTCCGCTCGCCCGGGCGATCGCCGAGGGCCTGCCCGCCGCTCGTGTGACGGTCGGCCCGAGCGACGCGTACTCGATCGCCTCCCCGGTGAGCGGCTACCGGGGCGTGCTGGCGGTGCGCGGGAGCGGCGGCCGGGCACTGACCCTGGACGACGGTCAACTCATGGACGCTCAGCGGGAGCTGGCCCGGGCCGGGCTCTGGACGGAGTTGTCCGCGGCGGCCGGCCTGGCCGGTCTGCGCAGCCTCGGCGCACCGGACCTCTCCGAGGGCCCGGTGGTCTGCGTGTCGACCTCGAGCGGATTCAAGGACAAGGGCGTCGGCGCCCGCCGGACGGAGCCGGTCACCCCCGACTGGGACGCGGTCGAGCGCCGTCTGCGCGCGGCCGGCATCACCGCCTGACCCCCGTCCGGGGCCTGCTGTTCGCCCGCCCGTCCATCGTCGTAAGGTCGCCGTAGGGTCGGTGTTCGCCGAGCGCCACCAGGCTTGCACCCTCCGTCAACTCCCCCCGCCTGCCGAAGGGTAGCCACCGTGTCGCGTTCCCTCCGCCGCCTGCTGCCGCTCGCCGTCGCCGTCGCGGCGGTGCCCGTGCTGGCCCTGCCCGCCCTCCCGGCCGGCGCGGTCTCGTACGGCACCCCGACGATCACCTTCTCGGCCGGGTACCTGTCCGGCGCGGTCGGCGCCACCGGCGACCCGACCGTGTCCGTGACGGTCGCCCAGTCCGGCGCCGCGGCCTCGGACCTGAGCGTCGCCGCCTCCGCCACCACCCGCAGCGCCGTGGCCCGCACCGGCGACGTCACGGTGAGCGGCACCGGCGGCACCCGCACCCTGGCGGTCGCCGCCCAGGGCGTCGGCTACGCCGACCTCACCATCAAGGTCACCGGCCTCGGCGGCAAGAGCGCCACCCGCACCCTGCACTACGCCGCCTCCCCCGCCGTCCGGTCCTCCGCCACCAGCCGCTACCTGACCGGCTCCAGCGACGCCTCGGCCGCCGTGGACGCGGGCGGCGGCTACCTCGTGGTCGGCGACGACGAGTCCAACACCCTGCGCCTGTACGACCGCAACAACTCCGGCGCGCCGGTGCGCACCTGGGACTTCAGCTCGGCCCTCGGCGTCTCCAAGGAGATCGACATCGAGGCCGCGACGCGGGTCGGCAACACCATCTACTGGACCGGCTCGCTCGGCAACAACAAGGACGGCGTGGTCAAGCCGGACCGGCACACCGTCTTCGCCACCACCGTCACCGGGTCCGGCGCCGACACCCAGCTGTCCCTGGCCGGCTCGTACCACGGCCTGCGCGACGACCTGATCAGCTGGGACAACGCCCACGGCAAGCGCTACGGCTTCGCGGCCGGCGCGGCGGACGGCCAGGCGCCCAAGCAGATCGACGGGTTCAACGTCGAGGGCCTGGAGTTCGCCCCCGGCAGCACCAGCACCGCGTACATCGGCTTCCGCGCGCCGCTCACCCCGGCCGTCACCGGCGGCCGGGCGCTGCTCGTCCCGGTCACCAACTTCCCCTCCCTGGTGAACGGTTCGGCCGCGCACGCGACCTTCGGCGACCCGATCGAGCTGAACCTCGGCGGGCTGTCCGTCCGCGACATCCGCCGCAACGGCCTCGGCCAGTACCTGATCGTGGCCGGTTCCTGGGCCGCCGAGGACAATTCCGCCCCGTACGCGCTCTACCGCTGGAACGGCCAGCCGGGTTCCCAGCCGACCAAGCTGATCGACCTGCCGACCAGCGACTACGGCGCCTGGGAGGCCGTCCCGGACGTCCCGGACCTGGACGCCCCCGGCGCCCGCGCCCAGCTGATCACCGACGACGGCTCCGCGGACCTCTACGGCGACTCCACCGCCGCCAAGGACCTCACCCACCCCGAGTGGAAGAAGTCCCGCAGCACCTGGTTCACCCTGAACTGACCGCGCGCCGAGGGCCCTTCGGCGCGTTCACCGAAGGGCCCTCGCGCGAGCCGCCCGTTCAGACCCGAATCCGCAGGTAGTGGCCGGCGGCCAGTCAGTTGATCTCTGTGCTGGCCGTTGGCGCCGTTGTGGTGTGGCCGGGTAGGCCGGTGGCCC
>NZ_JBEZUT010000062.1:0-32037 GCF_040636595.1 Kitasatospora sp. NPDC036755 | reverse complement strand
GCCGCTCGCGCTCTGCGCCGTCCTGGTGCTCGGCTGGTCCGGCCCGCTGCTCCTCCTCGGCGGCAACGACTCCGGCGTACGGGCGCCCTCGCCCCGCTGCTGGCCACCGTCCTCGACGCCCTGGAGACCGGCGCCGCCACGCGCTCCGGACCGCTGCCGGCCGGCAGCCCCGCCGAACTCGCCGCACTCGTCGACGAGGCGCTGGCCGCCGCCGACGGCCCCGGAGCCCTCGCCCGGCTCACCGAGCTCCTCGCCCACGGCGCCGCCGACCCCGCCGACCCGGCCTGCGCCGCCCACCTGCACTGCCCGCCGCTGGCCGTCGCCGTCGCGGCGGACCTCGCGGTCAGCGCCCTCAACCCCTCCCAGGACTCCTGGGACCAGGCCCCCGCCGCCACCGCCCTGGAGAGCGCCCTGCTCGCCGAGCTCGCCGCACTGGTCGGCTACGACCCGCAGCGCTCCGCCGGCGTCCTCACCTCCGGCGGCACCGAGTCCAACCTCATGGGGCTCATGCTGGCGCGCGACCAGAAGCTCGACGGCATCGTGGAGTTGGACGGCATCCCGGTCGGGCCCCGGCCGTGCATCCTCGCCTCCGAGGCCGCGCACTTCTCCGTCCAGCGCGCCGCCGCCCTGCTCGGCCTCGGCGAGCGGGCCGTCATCCCCGTCCCGGTCGACCGCGGGCTGCGGATGCGGGCCGACGAACTGGAGCGGGCGATGGCCGAGGCCGGCTGGGCCGGACGGACCCCGATCGCCGTGGTCGCCACCGCCGGCACCACCGACACCGGAGCCGTCGACCCGCTGGCCGCCGCGGCCGACCTCGCCGGCCGCTACGGCGCCTGGCTGCACGTGGACGCCGCGTACGGCGGCGGCGCGCTGCTCTCCGACCGGCTCGCCCCGCTGCTCGACGGCATCGCCCGCGCCGACTCGGTCTCCCTCGACTGGCACAAGCTCGGCTGGCAGCCGGCCGCGGCCGGGGTGTTCCTGGTGCGCCGCGCCGAGACCTACGTGTCGCTCGCGCGGCGCGCCGAGTACCTCAACCCGGTCGACGACGAGCAGGCCGGCTACCCCAGCCTGCTCGGCCGCTCGCTGCGCACCACCCGCCGGGCCGACGCCTTCAAACTCGCCGTCACCCTGCGCACCCTCGGCCGCGACGGGCTCGGCCGGCTGGTCGACACCTGCCACGACCTCGCCCGGGCCGCCGCCGACGCCGTGCGCGCCGAGCCGGCGCTCGAACTCCACACCGAGCCCGTGCTCACCGCCGTCCTCTTCCGCTACCGGCCGCCCGGTGTGACGGACGAGGCGGCGCTGGACGAGCTGAACGGCCGGCTGCGGCGGCTGCTGCTGCGCACCGGCCGGGCGGTGGTCGGCCGCACCGAACTGCCGGGCGACGGGCCGGGCCGGGTCCGGCTGAAGCTCACGCTGCTGAATCCGCACACCACGGTGGGTGAGGTCGGCGCGCTGCTGCGGGACGTGGTGGGCGCCGGCCGCGAGGCGGCGGGAGAGCGGGCGGGGTAGGGCGACCGGGGGGCCGGTGCTCGCCGGCCGCAGGTGCGCGTGCCGGGGTGCTCGGGGTGGGGGTGCTCGGGCCGGGGAGTCCGGGCGGCCGGGGCCGGGGTCAGCCGGCCAGCAGGATCGACCTGGTGAGCTCCCAGGTCTCGGGGTCGGCGGCGACCAGGAGGCCGTCCTCGCAGCCGGGGGCCTCTGGGCGGTACGGGGTGCCGTCCGGGCGGGCGGAGACGCCGCCGGCCTCGGTGACCAGGAGGGAGCCCGGGGCGTGGTCCCAGGGGAGGGTGCGCCAGTAGAGGACGAAGTCGGAGCGGCCGTCGACGACGTCCGGGTACTCGATCCCGGCGGCGTGCCGACCGGCGGAGATCTCGCCGAAGGAGGCCACGTTGTCCTGGAGCCGGCGGCGGTGCTCGGCGTCGAGGTAGCGGCTCTTCACCGAGCCGCGCAGCTTCGAGACGTCCTTCGGTGCCGGAGGGCGACTCAGACGGACGCCGTCGCGCCAGGCGCCGGAGCCCAGTTCGGCGCAGTAGGCGGTGGCGGTGGCGGGCTGCCAGATCCAGGAGGCGACGGTCCGGCCGGAGCGGACCAGGGAGCACATCACGGCGTACTCGGGTCTGCCGGCCACGAAGTTGGCGGTGCCGTCCACCGGGTCGACCAGCCAGGCGGCGGGCTCGTCGTGGAGCGCCATGGCGAGTGCCGGGTCGGCGGCGACGGCCTCCTCGCCCACCACGGGGACGGGGAGCAGCTCGTGCAGTCGGCGGGCGATGATCGCCTCGGCCTCACGGTCGGCGACCGTCACGAGCTCGCCGGGCGCCTTCTCCATCACCTCGCCGGCGGCCAGCGCCCGGAAGCGCGGCTCAACCGCCTCGGCCGACGCCTCGGCGAGTATCTCCGCCACCTTGTCCATCAGCACGTTCGCGCTCCCTTCGCTGCCTACCACTCTCCCACGAGTGGAGGAACGGGGCGGCGGCGGACCAGTGGGGCGCCGGCGGACGGCGGGCGACGGATGACGGGCGACGGATGACGGCCGGATGACCGCCGACGGATGACAGATGACAGCTGACAGATTTCGAAATCTGTCAGCTGTCATCTGTCATCCGTCGCTCGTTCCCGCCGGCTCCGCCGCCGGGCCGGGTGCCCGTCCGGCCTCGCCCGCCCCGGGCCTCCGGCGGGGATCCGTCGCCCACGCTTCCTGACGATCCGTCCACGAACCTGTCGCACAGGATGGTTGGCTTCCAGCGGCATCGGCTATGGTCGCCGGCATGATCGATGCCACCATGCGGGTCCGGATCGCCCGTCCCTCGCGCGACATCGCGGCGGCCGAGCGCTTCTACGTCGACGGCCTCGGCCTCGCCGTGCAGTGGCGCAGCACCGAGCGGGTGTCCGGCAAGCACGACCTGCTGATGGTCGGACCGGCGGGCGGCAGCTGGCACTTCGAGCTGACGCACGACCCGGAGCGGCCGTTGGAGCCGACCCCGACGGTCGACGACCTGTTCGTCGTCTACCTCGGTGCCCCGGCGGACGAGGCGCTGGTCGCCAGGCTGGAGGAGCTCGGCGGCACCCGGGTCGAGTCCCGCAACCCGTACTGGGACGAGCACGGCGTGACGGTGGCCGACCCGGACGGCTACCGGTTGGTGCTCTGCTCCCGCACCTGGGGTGTTTGAGCCCCCGTCTCCTCGGGTGCCCAGTCGACCGCACCCGCACCCGCGCCCGTGCCGCTACCCCCGTGCTGCGCGGGGCCGGGGCGCCATCCCGCGGCCCCGCCGGGCAGCACCGCGACGCCCCGGTCCAGATCCACGCCGAACCGCGGAGGCGCTCCGGCCTGCGCGTCGTCCCGCAGTACGAGCTGATCCCGCTTCTGCTCCACCTGCACCTGCTTGCCCGGGCTGAACAGCGCGTGCAGCTCCTCGAGGCCGCCGGCGCCCAGCCCCGCCCCGGGCCCGCGCCGCCGCGGCCGGGACGAGGACTCGCCCTGGACCTGCCACATCGCCAGGAGCACCAACCCCAGCACCGTCGCGACCGTCGCCGCCAGACCCACGATCAACCCCATGCCCGCTCAACGCGCCCACAGGGCCCGGGCGTTCCCCGCGGACGGACCCCGGAATCGCCCAGGAACCGCCCCGGACACGCCCCGGACGCGCCCCGAACCGCCCCGGACGCGCCTCGGGCGCTCCGCGGGCGCAGTGCGACGGAAAGCACAGGGGTGGGGTGGCGGGTCACCGGATACGCTGCCGGTCGAACCGGAAGGAGCGCCCCTCACCATGCCCGTACGCGGAACCCTCGTGGACATCCCGACGGCGGACGGCATCGCCGACGCCTACCTCGCCCATCCCGACGACGGTCGGGCCCACCCGGGTGTCATCCTCTACATGGACGCCTTCGGGCTCCGGCCGCACCTGGAACGCATGGCCGACCGGCTGGCCTCGGCCGGGTACACCGTGCTCGTTCCCAACGTGTTCTACCGCGACGGCCGGGCACCGGTCGTCGAACTGCCGGAGCTCATCGACCTGGACCGGGCCGACGAACTCTTCGCCCGGATCGTCCCGTTGCTCGGCACGCTCACCCCGGAGGCGACCACCCGCGACGCGGACGCGTACCTGCGCTGGCTCGCCGAGTCGCCGCTGGTCCAGGACGGTCCGGTCGGCCTGACCGGCTACTGCCGTGGGGCGCTGCTGGCGCTGCGCACGGCCGCCAGCCACCCGGACCGGGTCGCCGTCGCGGCCGGGTTCCATGGCGGGAGCCTCGCCACCGACAGCCCGGACAGCCCGCACCTGGGCGCCGACCGGATCACCGCCGAGCTGTACTTCGGCCACGCGGACGAGGACCCGTCGCTGCCGCCCGAGCAGATCGACCGGCTCGCCGAGGCCCTCACCGCCGCCGGTGTCCGGCACCGGGCGGAGGTCTACGCCGGCGCGCCGCACGGCTACACCCAGGCCGACACCAGCCGCTACGACGCGGCGGCCGACGAGCGGCACTGGGAGGCGCTGCTCGGCCTGCTGGGGCGGGTCCTGCCGGCCTGAGGTCGACGGCCTGACCGGACACCGACGGGCCGCCGACCTGCCACTGACCGGCCAACGGGCCAGCTGACCTGTGACCGGCCCCGGGGGAGGGGCCGGTCGACGAGACCAGGGGGGCGGCACATGAACACCACGCGGGGCGAGCGGGGGGCGCCACCCTCGGGGGAGGGCCTGCGGAGCGTCCAGGCGGCCGTCGCCCGGGCGCTCGGCGAGCACCTGCCCGACGGTGTGCGTACGGGTGAACTCGACCGTGGTGGAAGGGCGTTGCGCTGGGTGGAGGCCGGTCGGGGAGGTGTCGCGCCGGTGGTCCTGATCGCGGGCTGCGGCACCACGGCGCTCGGCTGGTCGGCCGTCCTGCCCGAACTCGCCCGGTATGGAAGGGTCGTGGCGTACGACCGGGCCGGTCTGGGGGCCAGCGAGCCCGAGTCGGGTGCCGCACCGACGGTGAGCGGCCAGCTCGCCGATCTGGCGGCCCTGGTCCGGCACCTGGGCGCGGGCCCGGCCCTCCTGGTGGGGCACAGCTGGGGTGCCCAGACGGCCCAACTCCTCGCTTGGGAAAGGCCGGAGCTGGTGGCCGGGCTGGTGCTGGTGGATCCGGCGCACGAGGACTTCCAGCCGCGGTCCATCGAGGTCGCCGAGGCCGTGCTGAACCGGCTGTGGCTGTACCGGGCCGCGCTGTCGCGGACGGTGCCGGGGCCGGGTGAGCCACTCGACCGGGCCGAGGCGGCCGTGGTCGCCCACCGGCACCAGCGGCGGGCCGTCCTCGCCGAGCAGCGGTTGACCGTGGCCGCCGCCCCCGGGGTCCGGCGGCGCCGAGCCGGGGCCCCGCCGTTGGAGGCGCCGTTGGCGGTCCTGAGCGCGACCCGGGGTCTGCCCCGCGCGATGCGGGTCCACTGGACGGCCCTGCAGGCGGGCATCGCGAGGCGCGCCGTCCGGGGGACGCACGCCGAGGTCCACGGCGCCGGTCACGCCATTCAGGCGGACCGGCCCCGGGCCGTCGTCGAGGCCGTCCGAGAGGTCGCGGACCGGGCTCGATACTTTGGCGGAAACTGACGACTTGTGGCCAATTCCTTTTCGGAACCGCACAGCTGAGGCTGTGACACGCTCTGGCACACTGTGTGCCGACGACCCGTCGGGGCGGGGTCATGACATGGGGGAGCAGGGGTATGAGCGGCGTGGGCACCGTGCTCGGTGGGCGGTACGAGCTGATCGAGAGGATCGGCGGCGGAGCGATGGGCTCGGTCTGGAAGGCCGAGGACACCGTGCTGGCGCGGCGGGTCGCGGTCAAGATCCTGCGCTCGGAGCTGCTGGAGGACGACACCTCGGCCCAGCGCTTCCGCCGCGAGGCCCAGCTGGTGGCCGCCGTCGACCACCCCGGTGTGGTGGGCGTCCACGACTACGGCGAGAGCGGCGGGGGAGACGAGGAGCGCTGCGCCTACATCGTCATGGAGCTGATCGACGGCCGCCCGCTGGACCGGGTGCTCAAGGACACCGGGCCGATGACCGTCGAGCGCACCCTCGGACTGGTGGCCGGCGCCCTGGACGCGCTGCACGCGGCGCACCGGCGGGAGATCGTGCACCGGGACGTCAAGCCGTCCAACCTGATGGTGCGCGACGACGGGCGGGTGGCCGTCACCGACTTCGGCATCGCCCGGGCGCTCGCCAGCACCAAGCTCACGGCCCCGTTCGCGATCATCGGCACCGCGCTCTACATGTCCCCGGAGCAGGCCGAGGGCGCGGACCTCGGACCAGCCACCGACCTCTACTCGATCGGCGTGGTCTGCTACGAGCTGCTGACGGGCGAGCCGCCGTACTCCGGTGACGGACCGCTCCAGATCGCGCTCAAGCACGTCAACCAGCCGGTGCCGGAGCTGCCGGAGACCTTCCCGGCGCCGGTGCGGGCGCTGGTCGCCCGGGCGCTCGCCAAGAAGCCCGAGGAGCGGTACGCCGACGCCGCCGAGATGGCGGCGGCCGCCCGTGCGGCACTCGCGGGGGAGCACCCCGCGGCCCGGCCGGTGCTCCGGAAGACCGGACCGGCCGACAGCGGGACCGTCCGGCTCCGGCCCGGTGCGGGTGCGGCGGCGAAGGGCACCGGGGCCCCGGGGGCCGAGGGCGCGGCGGCGGTACCGGCCGCGGCGGGGGTCGTGATGGCGCCCGCCGAGGGCGGAGCCCAGGTGCCGGACGAGGTCGCGAAGGTGGAGCCGCAGGCGCCGACCGAACCCGGCCGTCGGCGCTCGCGGCGCACCCTGCTGGTACCCGTCGTCGTTCCCGTCGTCATCTCGATGGGCACGGCGACCGTCCTGCTGATCGACCGCGGTGCGGGCGGCTCCGACGCGGCGCGGCCGCCCGCCGCACAGCCGACGGTCGTGGTCACCGCGCCCGTGACCCCGGGTGGCGGCACGTCGGCGCCCGCGGTCACCACCGCACCCGCCGCCCCTGCGCCGACCGACACCCCGGCGGCCACCCCGGGTGCCGACCAGCCGACGCCGGGCGCGGCCCAGAACCCGCCGCAGGCCGCACTCCCCCCGGCCGCCGCACCGGGCGGCTCCGGCGCCGGCCGGACCGGCGGTACGGGCGCGGCGGCCGGAGGGGCGTCGGGAGGGGCGTCGGGAGGTCAGGCCAACCAGTCCGGCGGCGGCACCCAGCCCAACCAGCCCAACCCGCCCGCCAACCAGAACCCGCAGCCCCCGGCCCAGACCGCCGGCGGCACCGCCAACAGCCCGGCGGGCTCGAACAGGCCGCCGTCCTGCGAGGGGAGCAGCTGGACCACCATCGTCAGCGTGAAGGACGGCCGTGCGATCGGGCTGCGCGACGACAACCTGAAGGGCGACAACCCGATCGTGGTCGGTGGCCACACGCAGTACGGCTGGGTGCGGTCGACCAACCCGGGTTCGTGGATCCTCTTCAACGCCTGCAACAACGGCGGCCCGATGATGGTCCAGACGATGGACCGGCAGGTGGTCCTGAACAGCGGGTTCAGCTTCCTCACCAACTGGACTGTCCGCACCGGAAGTTCCGCGGGCTCGTACACGCTCGGGGACTACCAGAACCAGAGCTGCATGACGAACAACGGCCCCGGCGGCGCCGTCACCATGGTCGCCTGCACCCCCGGCAACACCGCCCAGGAGTGGCGGTTCCAGTGAGGGAGCCCGCGGCGACCGCGCCGGGCAGATGGGCGGCGGCCCCGAATAGCAGGACCTTCCGTGCCGGGCAAGGGGTTCGGGTGGCGGATCCTCGCCACCCTGGTGTCAAGGAACCGTAGGGAATCTTCTACACACATGTAAAAGTCGATCGAGGGTCGGTCGGCCCGGTGCGTCGGGTCGGCGAGCGCCGGGCGAATGCCCGTAGGCGCAGGCGGTCGGCCTTCGCCAGGGTCGTAGCGCCCGGCGGATTGCGGTGAATTGCCCCGGTTCGCCCGCCGATTGGAGGTTCTTTACCCAATGGCGGGACCTGGCCAATCAATGAAGCAGACCTGTCAATTCACCTGGCGGATTGTCATGCTTCTGGTCACCCCCCGGCGGTAGCCCCACCCCCACCCCATGGTGGCGAGCCGCTCGACTGCACGGGGTTCCCGCACGTCAGTGCCCGTCCCGCCCCACAGGTGCCGACCCGGCCCCCCGGGACGCGGCGCGACCGCGCCCAGCGCGGTTTTCCGGAAGGACTCGTACGTGAAGCGTAAGCTCGCGGCCGTCGCCGTACTCTCGGCCACGGCCCTGTTGACCGGCGTGATCCAGGTGAGCACCGCCGCCCAGGCCGCTCCCACCCCCTCGCTGCAGGCCCAGGCCGCCCAGCAGCACGCGACCGCGCTCAAGCTGGCGGCCGGTCAGGCCGGCCCGCTGGCCAAGGCGCTCAAGCTCGGCGACAAGGAGCAACTGGTCGCCAAGGACGCCGCGGTGGACAAGGACGGCACCCGCCACCTGCGCTTCGAGCGCACCTACGCGGGGCTGCCGGTGATCGGCGGCGACCTCGTCGTCCACCAGAAGGCCGACGGCTCCGTGAAGGCGGTCGACAAGGCGGTCGCCGCGCGGATCGCGCTGTCGAACCTGACCCCGAAGATCGCCGCCGACCAGGCGGCCGCGCAGGTCACCGGGACGGTCAAGGCCACGGTCGGGGTGGCCGCCGACGCCGACGAGTCCCCGCTCACCGAGGTGCGCCCGGCCGGCCAGGCCGAACTGGTGGTGTGGGCCTCCGATGGCAACCCCCGTCTGGCGTACCGCACCACGGTCGAGGGCGCGCGCGCCGACGGCACCCCGAGCCGCCAGATCCTGGTCACCGACGCCGCGGACGGCCGGGTCCTCGCCACGCACGAGACGATCGAGACCGCGTCCGGCACCGGCAACGGCATCTTCGTCGGCCAGGTCCCGCTGACCACCACCCAGAGCGGCTCGCAGTACCAGCTGCGGGACGCGAGCCGCGGCGGCCAGTCCACCAGCGACCTCAACAACGGCACCGACGGGACCGGTTCGCTGTTCGCCAACACCAGCGACAGCTTCGGCGACGGAACCGTCAACAGCCGCGAATCCGCCGCCGTCGACGCCCAGTTCGGTGCCGCGACCACCTGGGACTTCTACAAGACGACCTTCGGCCGCAGCGGCATCCGCAACGACGGGGTCGGCGCGCTGAGCCGGGTGCACTACGGCTCCAACTACGTCAACGCCTTCTGGGACGACAGCTGCTTCTGCATGTCGTACGGCGACGGCAGCAACAACACCGCACCGCTCACCGAGATCGACGTGGCCGGCCACGAGATGAGCCACGGCGTCACCGCCGCGACCGCCAACCTCAACTACGCGGGCGAGTCCGGCGGCCTCAACGAGGCCACCTCGGACATCATGGGCACGATGGTCGAGTGGTACGCCAACCTGCCCTCCAACCCGCCGAACTACTGGATCGGCGAGCTGATCAACCTCAACGGCAACGGCACCCCGCTGCGCTACATGGACCAGCCGAGCAAGGACGGCGGCTCGGCGGACTACTGGGACGCGAACGTCGGCAACCTGGACGTGCACTACTCGTCCGGGGTGGCGAACCACTTCTTCTACCTGCTGTCCGAGGGCAGCGGCGCGAAGACGATCAACGGGTTCAGCTACAACAGCCCGACGTACGACAACTCCACGCTCGCGGGCATCGGCCGGGACAAGGCCGCGCAGATCTGGTACCGCGCGCTGACCACCTACTTCACCTCCACCACCGACTACGCGGGCGCCCGTGCGGGCACCCTCAGCGCGGCCGCGGACCTGTACGGGTCGAGCAGCGCGGAGTACAACGCGGTCGCCGCCTCCTGGACGGCGGTCAACGTCAACTGACGCCGCTCCCGGTCGACTTCGGGCATGAGGGAAGACCGGAGCCGAGCCGGGGCCGGGCCTGGTCCGATCGGGCCCGGGAGTGGTGTCGAGGGCCCCGCCGGGCCGTGGGTGCCGGCCGGCGGGGGAGTACGGCAGGGGCGACGGTGAGCGGACCACCGTCGCCCCTGCTGTGTGACGCCTGACGATACGTCAATTTCGGTTCTCGTGCAGCTTCCACTCCGATTCGCCGATCGGCGGCTGAGCGGGCGGGGCGCCGGCGGCACCCCTCGGCGTGGGGGCGGGGCGCGGGATTCCCCGCCCGCACAGCGGCCCGGCTACGCCTCGGGACCGTTCTCCCGTCGCTGGCGCAGGAGTTCGGCGTACTCGACGTGCACCCGCCGGTCCATGGCCAGGGTGAACTGGGCGTCCGCGACGGTGCGCGCCAGCGGCCGCACCCGCATGATGCGCTCGGTGAGCCGGGCCGCCTCGCCGGGCGGCAGCGGGGTGTCGGCGGACAGTGCGCTGAGCAGGTGCTCGCTGACCACCTCGATGAAGACCTCGGCGATGGCGTCCACGTGCTCCCGGGTGCGCCGGCTCGCCTCCAGTACGGCCGAGAGCGGCACCCCCTCCGCCACCAGCTCGGTGGTGGCGTCCATCAGGCGCCGGCTCACGTGGGTGATGCCGTCCTCCTCGACGGTGATGTAGCCCTGGGCGATCGACTCGGCGGTGTTCTCCTCGGTGAGCTGGTCGCCGAAGACGGTCCTCAGCTCGTCCCAGTCCAGCCGGACCGGGGTCTCGTCGGACCACGGCGCCACGATCGCCGCTTCCAGCCCGATCAGCTCGGCGACGTCCCGCCCGCTCTCGCCGGCGCCGATCAGCTCGGCGATGCCGCCCAGGGTGTGGCCGCGGTCGAGTAGCTCGCCGATCATCCGCAGCCGGGCCAGGTGCTCCTCGCCGTACCAGGCGATGCGGCCCTCCTTGCGGGGTGGCTGGAGCAGTTTGCGCTCGCGGTAGAAGCGCAGGGTGCGGGTGGTGATGCCGGCCGCCTCGGCCAGTTCCTCCACCCGGTACTCGCGTTTTCTGTCGTCCGCAGCAGCTCTGACCTTGTCCACGGCGATCAGCATAGGACCGTCGGCCCGGAAGGCTCCCCGAACCGGAGCCGTCGCGCTTCTTCCATCCGGTGTCAGCAAGGGCTACCCTGCCAACCATGCCAGTGATTACTGGCGCGATTGGCAGGGTCCCGGAGGGCAGCCCACCGGGAGGTCCCGGGCACCGGCCCCGGGAGAGCGCGACGGTCACGTCCCACCCTCAGGAGGTTGCCGCATGGCATCCAGCAGCAAGCGCCCCCGCTCCGGCGCGTCCGCAGCGACCGGCACCAGCGCCGGGCAGGAGCCCGTCCCGCACGTCCGGGTGGCGGTGATCGGCTCCGGCTTCGGCGGCCTCGGCGCCGCGGTCCGACTGCGCCGCGCCGGGATCACCGACTTCGTCGTGCTGGAGCGGGCGGACTCGGTCGGCGGCACCTGGCGCGACAACAGCTACCCCGGCTGCGCCTGCGACGTGCCCTCGCACCTCTACTCCTTCTCCTTCGCGCCCAACCCCGACTGGCCGCGCAGCTTCTCCGGTCAGCCGGACATCCGCGCCTACCTGGAGAAGGTCGCCACCGTCTTCGGTCTCCGCCCGCACCTGCACTTCAACACCGAAGTGCTGGAAGCCCGTTGGGAGAGCGAGCAGACCCACTGGCGGATCACCACCTCGGCCGGCCAGTGGACCGCCGACGCCATCGTCTCCGCCGCCGGACCGCTCGCCGACCCGCAGATCCCCGACCTGCCCGGGCTGAGCGGCTTCCCAGGCAAGGTGTTCCACTCCTCCCGCTGGGACCACGACTTCGACCTGACCGGCAAGCGCGTCGCGATGGTCGGCACCGGCGCCTCCGCCGCCCAGATCATCCCGGCGATCCAGCCGAAGGCCGGCAAGCTGACGGTCTTCCAGCGCACCCCGGCCTGGGTGCTGCCACGCCGCGACCGCGAGATCACCCAGCTGGAGAAGTGGCTGCACGGCCGCCTGCCGGTCACCGCGAAGATCCGCCGCGGCACCCTCTTCGCGCTCCGCGAGATGCAGGTGGACGCGTTCGTGCGCCGCCCCGGACTGCTGCGCCTGGTCCAGCAGCTCGCCGAACGCCACATCGCCCAGGGCGTCCCCGACCCGGAGCTGCGCGCCCGGCTCACCCCGGACTACCGGATCGGCTGCAAGCGCATCCTGCTCAGCAACACCTACTACCCGGCGCTCGCGGCGGCCAACACCGAGGTCGTCTCCTCCGGCCTGCGCGAACTGCGCGGCTCCACACTGGTCGCGGCCGACGGCAGCGAGCACGAGGTGGACGCCATCGTCTTCGGCACCGGCTTCCACGTCACCGACATGCCCATCGGCGCGCGGGTCTTCGGCGCCGACGGCACCAGCCTGGCGGAGGAGTGGAAGGACGGCATGGAGGCGCTGCGCGGTTCCACCGTGCACGGCTTCCCGAACCTCTTCTTCGTCATCGGGCCCAACACCGGCCTCGGCAACAGCTCGATGATCCTCATGATCGAGTCCCAACTCAACTACATGATCGACGCGTTGACCACGCTCGGATCGATCGGCGCCGCCGCGATGCAGCCCACCGCGCGGGCCCAGCGGCAGTGGAACCTCGAACTCCAGCACCGGATGGACCGCACGGTCTGGACCACCGGTGGCTGCCTCAGCTGGTACCTCGACCCGAACGGCAAGAACACCGTGCTCTGGCCCGGCTCCACCACCTCGTTCCGCCGGGCCACCCGCAAGGTCGACCTCGGCGAGTACGAGCTGATCATGCGCACCGCGTCGGCTGCCACCCGCGCCGTCCAGGGGGTGTCCGCATGAGCGGCGTCCACCTGTCCGAGGAGTACGAGCCGCCCGTTCCCGTCGAGGAGTCGAGCGTCCGCTCGGCGGACGGGATCCGGCTGCACGTCGAGGTGCACGGCCGACCCGGCGCGCCCACCGTGATGCTCGCGCACGGCTGGACCTGCTCGACCGTCTTCTGGGCCCCGGTGATCCGCCGACTGGCCGACCGCTACCGGGTGGTCGTCTACGACCAGCGGGGCCACGGGCGCAGTGAGATCCCGCCGAGCCGGGCCCGCTACTCGACCCGGGCACTGGCCGAGGACCTGTCCGCCGTGCTCGCACGAACCGTCCCGGCGGGCGAGCGGGCCGTGCTGGCCGGGCACAGCATGGGCGGGATGACCATCATGGCCGCCGGCGGCCGCCCCGACGTCGCCGAACGGACCGCCGCGGCCGTCCTGATCTCCACCGGGCCGGGCGAGCTGGTGGCCGAACTCACCGTCCTGCCACCCGCCGTACGGGCCCGGCGCCTGCGGCGCTTCCTCCACCGGCAGCTCCTGCGCTCCCGGCTGCCGCTCGGGCCGGTCTCGCCGGCCAGCCGGGTGGCGCTCAAGTACGCGACCATGGGGCCCGGTTCGCCCGCCGGGCAGGTCGAGGCGACGGCCCGGATCGTGCACGCCTGCCCGACCGCTGTCCGCGCCAACTGGGCCGCGGTGCTGGACCGGCTGGACGTCCACGCCGGGCTGGCCCGGCTCGCCGCGCCCACGGCGGTGGTGGTCGGCACCGGCGACCGGCTGACCCCGCCGGTGCACGCTCACCGGATCGTCGCCGAACTCCAGAACCCTCAGGGGCTGTTGCTTCTGCCCGGGGTCGGCCACATGGCCCCGCTGGAGCGCCCGGCGGAGGTCGCCGCCGAGATCCACCGGATGGCCTCCGCGTTCCTGGCGGCCGCGCCTTCAGCTGAGCCTGCTCCTGTGTCTGCTCCTGCGCTTGCCACCGAGGTGCCTGCCGCCGTTACCGCTTCCGTCGACGAGAGGACCGCCGTCTCATGAACGCCATCCCGCCGTTGTCCGCGCAGGTCGTCGTCGTCACCGGGGCCGCGCGCGGCGTCGGGGCGTCGCTGGCCCGCAAGCTCGCCCGGCGCGGTGCCAAGGTGGCCCTGCTCGGGCTGGAGCCGGAGGAGCTGAAGGCCGTCGCCGCCCAGTGCGGCCCGTCCGCGACGAGCTGGGAGGTCGACGTCACCGACCTCGAGGCGCTGGAGGACACCGCCCGGCGGATCAAGGAGCACTACGGGCGGATCGACACCGTCGTCGCCAACGCCGGGATCGCCATCGGCGGGCCGCTGGCCGACAGCGACCACAGGGCGTTCAGCCGGGTCATCGAGGTCAACCTGCTCGGCAGTGTGGCCACCGCGCGGGCCTTCCTGCCGGCGCTCACCGAGAGCCGGGGATACCTGCTGCAGATCGCCTCGCTCGCCGCGCTGACCCCCGCGCCGCTGATGAGCGCCTACTGCGCCAGCAAGTCAGGGGTGGAGGCCTTCGCCCACTCGATCCGCGCAGAGGTGGCGTACCAGGGGGTCAAGGTCGGTGTCGGGTACCTGAGTTGGACCGACACGGACATGGTGCGCGGGGCCGACGAGGATGCCGTGCTGCGGCAGATGCGCTCCGGGCTGCCGTGGCCGGCCAACAAGACCTACCCGCTGGAGCCCGCGGTGGAGCGGATCGTCGCCGGGATCGCCCGCCGCTCCGCCCACGTCTACGCGCAGGCCTGGCTGCGCGGCATGCAGCCGGTGCGCTGGCTGCTGCCGACCCTGATCTCGGTGGTCGGCTCCCGAGAGGTCGCCCGGCTCGCTCCCCAGCTCGCCGCCACCGCCGCGAGCCGGCTGCGCGCCGTGGGCGCCGGAGGCGCGGCGGACACGGCGGTCCGGGGCGGCGGGAGCCGGAACTGACGGCTGACAGTCGACGGATGACAGATCACAGATGGCGGATGACAGATGACAGCTGACAGATTTCATAGTCTGTCAGCTGTCATCTGTCCGTCGTGTGTTGTTCGTCCGCCGACCCCGCCGACCCCGCCAGCTTCGCCAGCGTCTCCAGGGCCCGCCCCAGCACCGGCAGCGGCGGGGAGGCGAGTCCGACCCGGACGGCCGAGGGGGAGCGCCGGGGGTCGACGGCGAAGGCCGTCGCGGGCGTGACCGAGATTCCGGCCCGCGCCGCCCCGGCGACGAAGGTCTCCGCCCGTTGGCCGGCCGGCAGCTCCCACCAGAGGTAGTAGGAGCCCGGGTCGGACCGCAGCCGCCGGCCCGCCAGCACCTCGCGCGCCAGGAGTTGCCGGGCCGCCGCGTCGGCGCGCTTCGACGCCTCCACCGCGGCCAGCGTGCCGTCCCCGATCCAGCGCACCGCCGCCTCCAGCGCGAAGCCGCTCGGCGTCCACCCGCCCGAGCGCAGTGCCCCCGCCACCCGCTCGCGCAGCGCCGCCGGCGCGACCGCGAACCCGGTGGTCAGCCCCGGGGCGAGCCGCTTGGAGAGGCTGTCCACGAGCACGGTGCGCTCCGGTGCGAGCGCGGCCAGCGGTACGGACCCGGGCCGCAGGAAGGACCAGACGGCGTCCTCGACCGCCGGCAGGTCGAACCCTCGCAGCACCGCCGCGAGCGCGACCGCCCGCTCGTGCGGCAGGCTCGTGCCGAGCGGGTTCTGCAGACGCGGTTGGACGTACACCGCGTGCAGCGGTCCGGCCCGGTGGGCGGCCGCCACGGCGTCCGGCAGCAGTCCGTGCCCGTCCACGGCCAGCGGCACCAGCGTGATGCCCAGGCGCTCCGCCACCGCCTTGACCACCGGATAGGTCAGCTCCTCCACGCCCAGCCGCCGGCCGGGCGGCACCAGTGCGGACAGCGCGCCGGCAATGGCCTGCCGCCCGTTGCCGGCGAACAGCAGGTCCTCCGCGTCGACCTGCCAGGAGTCGATCGACACCAGCCCCGCGAAGGCCCGCCGTGCGGCGCCCGTCCCGGCCGCGCCGACGGGACGCAGCGCCTCGCCCAGGGCGTCCGGCCGCAGCAGCGGTGCCAGCCCGCCCGCCAGCAGCGCGGCCTGCCCGGGGGCGGTGGGGTAGTTGAGCTCCAGGTCCACGGGGGTGGCGGCCGGTTCCGCCAGTGCCACTCGGGCGTCGTCCGGTGCGCGTCCGGCCCGTACGAAGGTTCCGCGCCCGACTTCCCCGACGGTGAGTCCGCGCCGGGCCAGTTCGCGGTACACGCGCCCCGCCGTCGAGTTGGCGATGCCCCGGCCGCGGGCGAAGGCGCGCTGGGTGGGCAGCTGCTGGCCGGGCCGCAGTCGCCCGTCCGCGATCTCGGCGGCGATCCGGTCGGCGATCAGGCGGTAGTCGTCCATTGCCGGTCGGCCCTCCAGGGGTTCCTCGTCATGGTCTTCCCGTCCTTCCGCCCGCAACCCCGCTGCCCGTTCCCGTCCCGCATTGCACCGAGGGCAAAGTCATCATTGCATCGACCTGGCGGCCCGCCCTAGCCTCCTCGTATGGACGCGTTGACATCCGCCGTGGACGGCCGGGCCGTGCTCGGGATCGCCGCCGTGGCCCTGGGCATGGTGCTGTCGCCCGGGCCCAACATGATCTACCTGGTGTCCCGCTCGATCGCGCAGGGCCGCCGCGCCGGGCTGGTCTCGCTGGTCGGGGTCGCTGCCGGGTTCCTGGTCTACCTGGCCGCGGTGACGGCCGGGGTGGCCGCGGTCTTCTCGGTGGTGCCCGTCCTCTACACCGCGATCAAGCTGGCCGGTGCCGGCTACCTGCTCTGGCTCGCCTGGAAGGCCGTCAAGCCGGGTGGTACGGCGGTCTTCGCGCCCCAGCAGCTCCCGCCGGACCCGCCGCGCCGCCTGTTCACGATGGGTTTCCTGACCTGCCTGCTCAATCCCAAGATCGCCATCATGTACATCTCGCTGCTGCCCCAGTTCGTGGTCCCGGAGCGCGGTCACGTCGCCGTGCAGAGCCTGCTGCTGGGCCTGACCCAGATCGCCGTCGCGATCACCGTCAACGGCCTGATCGCGGTGAGCGCGGGCGGCATAGCGGCCTTCCTCAACCGCCGGCCCGGCTGGTTGCGGATCCAGCGCTACGTGATGGGCACCGTCCTCGCCGGACTCGCCGTGCACATCGCCGCCGACCGGGCCAAGGCCGTCGCCGTCTAGCGCGGACGGGCCACCGGAACCGACCGGCTGCTGCCGGACCTGGCCCGGGGACCGGCCCCGCCCGGCTACTGGCAGCGACTGGCGACCCGCAGCACCTCGTACCCGGCCTGGACGAAGCGGCCGTCCAGTGCCGGAGCGGTGTTGGCCACCGCCGCGACGGCCGCCGATCCCTCCGGGGAGAACCCCACGAAGGCGGTGAACCCGCGGGTGCCACCGCTGTGGAAGTAGAGGTCCCGGTCGCCCGAGCGGCGGTGCATCCACACCAGGCCGATCCGGTCGGTGGAGTGCGGAAGCCGCAACCGCAGCCGCTGGACGTCCCGCAGGGCGGCTCCCAGCCCGTCGCCCGGGTCTGCGGCGGGTTCTCCGGCGGGGTTCGGCGCCGGGCCGGATCCCGGGGCCGCCGCCGTGCCGCCGTCCAGGTGGGCCCGGAGGTAGCGCAGCAGGTCCGCCCCGTCGGCCCGGACCGCGCCGGCTCCCGGCAGTCCGGGAATCCGCCAGGGCGGGAGCGCCCGTCCGCGGCGGTACCCGGTCGCCCGCCCCGGTGGATCCGGGGCGCAGGTCGTGGCGCGCAGGCCCAAGGGCCGGCAGATCCGTTCGGCGAGCAGATCGCCGTAGGGCATCCCGCCGGTCTCGGCGAGCAGCCGTCCGAGCAGGCCGACCCCGTAGTTGGAGTACCCGTACCGGCTACCGGGCGTTCCACGTACCGTGGTTCGGGCCAGAGACTCCCGCAACTGCTCGTCGCCGTACGTCTCGTACGGGTTGCTGAACCAGGCCGGAACGGCCTTGGCGAGCAGTCCCGGGGGGAGCCCGGGCAGGCCCGAGGTGTGGGTGGCCAGGTGCAGCAGTCGGATGGGTTCCGCCGAACGGACCTTCGCCGCGCGCCAGCGGTGCGGCAGCCGGTCCTCGACCGGGTCGTCCAGGGCGAGTTCACCGCGCGCGGCCATCTCCGCGAGCAGCAGGGCGGTGAACGTCTTGCTGACGGAGCCGAGTTCGAAGACGGTGCCGGGTGTGCAGGGCGCGGCGCCCGGGCTCCGTCCGGTCCGTCCGAAGCAGCGCACCTCGGCCCGGTCCCCGTGGACCAGGGCGATCGTCACGGCGGTGGCGTAGGGCCGGGCCGCCCGGACCGCCGCCGCGACGGCGGCGTCCAGGCGGTTGGCGTCCGGGCGGTTGGCGTTCGGGCGGTTGGCGTTCGGGCGGTTGGCGTTCGAGCGGTTGGCGTTCGAGCAGCTGGCGTCCGGGTGGCTCGTGTCCGGGCCGTGCGAGGTCGGGCCGCTCGCGTTCGGGCCGATCATGCCCAGAAGCTCCGTGTCCGCCCTGCTCGCGCCGTGCCCGTTCGCGTCGGCCCGGCTCAAGAGGCCACCGGTGTGCCGCCGAGCGCCCGGGAGAGCGTGACGGTTGCCGCCACGACCCCGACCACCGCGGTGTGGCAGTGCTGGCGGAAGTCCTCCTCCGGGTCGTCGTTGTCGGGTGCGGAGCCCTCGCACTTGATCATGCCGTCGGCCTGCTGGGCCGCGGTCAGCGCGTCCCAGCCGGTCCGGCCGGTGACCGGTTCCCCGATGCACGAGTCCACGATGAGCAGTTCACCGGCGAGGTCCCACTGCTCGATCTCCAGCCAGATGTCGAGCCAGACCGGCAGCCAGTCGCGCAGGTAGTCGCGCATCGGCTCGGGCAGGCACTCGGGCCGGGCGCCCCAGTCGGTGAGGTGGAAGACGGTGTGGGTGACCTGGTAGGCGATCACCCAGGCGATGGTCCAGGGTTCGGGGAGGGCGCCGAGCCAGGTGTTCCGGGCCAGTCGGGGCCAGTCCGGCTGCGGTTCGAGGCCCGAGATCCGCCGGGCGTTGGCGAGGGCGAGGTGGCGGCTGCCCTGGATCTCGACGGCGTGCACGGCTCGGAGCCGGCCGATCGAGGTGAGCAACTCCTCCATGGCGGCGTGGCGGTAGCCGGACCGCGCGAAGTGGCCGTACGTCTCCAGCGGGTCGACGAGGGTGACGTGCCGCAACTGGCGTTCGAGCAGTAGGTCGCCCTCGCCCAGCTGGCCCCAGGCGGCTTCGAGGAGTTCGCGCGCGAGGCGGGCATCGTGCGGGCCGGTGACGCCGTCGCGCAGGACCAGGGAGGAGGCCAACGCGGCCTCGCAGAGCGGCTTGTAGACGTCTTCGGGGTCGGCCAGGTCGACGATGGTGCTTTCGTCGAGTCGGCTGTAGCCGCGCTGGTAGCCGTCGTGCAGCCAGGCCAGTGAGCGGGAGCCGAGCTGTTGGGCGGTGGCGAGCACCTCGGTGTCCGTCATCTCGTCACCCCGTTCGGGCCGTTCGTGTCGTCCGGGCCGCCGACGCCGGTCGATATGGTCAGCAGGCGCTGGGCGATGGCGAGTTCGAGGGAGGACCGGGCCGTTCCGTCGCCGGCCAGCCGGATCCGGTCCAGGACGGGTTCGAGCTCCAGTCGCAGCGTCCGGCCGTCGGCCCGGGCCCACGCGAGCCACCGGGCGAGCCGGACGGCGGTGGTGGGGTCGCGGCGGAGCATGCTGCGGACGGCCCCGCGGGCGAGGTCCAGGGTGTTCGCGCGGGCGGCGTCGTGCATCGGGCCGTCCATGGTGGGCAGTGCCAGCGAGGAGAGCTGCGCCATCCGCTTCGACCACGCCTGCCAGCCGACGTCCTCCGGGCCGGACAGCGGGGCGGGCGGCGGGACGGCGGCCCCGTACGGAGTGCGGGCGAGCAGCAGGCCGGCCGCCCAGTCCTGCCATCCGATCACCAGTGCGGCCTCCTGGGAGGAGGGGACGGGTGCGGGGAAGGCCACGCGTGCCTCGGCCAGCAGGGCGGCGGTGGTGCCGTCGGGCTCCGCGCCGGTGAGCAGCTGCGGTGCGAAGAGGTCCGCACCCAGCACCCGTACCGCGGCCAGTAGCGGGCGGGGCACGAGGCTGTCGGGGTCCGCGAGTGCGGCCGTGCCCTCGCCGTCCCGGAGGACGGCGAGGGTCCGGTCCGCCACCCGCTCGACCGCCGCGGCGTACTCGTCACGGAGAGGGGTCTCGGCGGTTGGCATGGTGATCGGGTCCCCCTTCAGGAGGGTTGGTCACGGGCGCGAGGCCCGACAGTGGAGGGGTCGACCTACCGGGTCGGCTTCTCCTTGGGGCCCTTCGGCGAGAGGAGCAGCAGGGCGGCGAGCAGCACCGCGCCGGCGGCCTCGGGCAGGTACGTGGGCGCGTCGGACACGACGGCCTCGTCCTCCACCATCAGGCTCGCGAGTGTCTCGGCTTCCAGCGTCGCGCTGTGTGACGTCGAAGCCGTTTCGGTCCGGAACTGAGTAAGCATCAGATGTGCCTCCTCAACTGGATTTCACCGCCCGGTCGGACGATGCCCCTGTTCGACATTACGAGCACCCCCGGGGACCTGCATCCGCAGTGCGCTGAGCTGCGGCATTGCCCTGGATGTGGGCCCGGATGCGAGGAGTCGGTACGGTCGGGGGCATGACCACAGCCTTGATCACCGGCGCGACCGCCGGCATCGGAGCCGCCTTCGCCCGCCGGCTCGCCCGCAGCGGCTACCGGCTCGTCCTGGTGGCCCGAGACACCGAGCGCCTGGAGCGCGCCGCCGCCGACCTGCACGGCAGGTACGGCATCGAGGCGGAGGTGCTGACCGCCGACCTCGCGACCGACGAGGGCATCGGCGCCGTGGAGGCCCGGCTCTCCGACTCCGCCCGCCCGGTGGACCTCCTGGTCAACAACGCCGGCTTCGGCAACAAGGGCGCCTTCGGGACCGTCCCGCTCGACGACGAACTGGCCATGCTGAAGGTGCACATCGAGGCGATCCTGCGGCTGACCACGGCCGCCCTGCCCGGCATGCGGGAGCGCGGGCGCGGGGCGATCGTCAACGTCGCCTCGGTGGCGGCCTTCCTGCCGCGCGGCACGTACGGAGCGAGCAAGGCCTGGGTGGTCAGCTTCACCCAGGGAGTGCTGCGCGACCTCGGCGGGACGGGCGTGCGGATGATGGCGCTGTGTCCGGGTTTCACCCGGACCGAGTTCCACGAGCGCGCGGGCATGGGCACCGGCAACATCCCGTCCTGGTCCTGGCTCTCCGCCGAGCGGGTGGTGGACGAGGCGATGCGCGACCTGGCCCGGGGCCGGTCCGTGTCCGTGCCGGGTAAGCGGTACAAGGCGGCCGTGGCGATCGCCCGGGCGCTGCCCTCCGGCAAGCTCGGCGGGCTCTCCTCGAAGGCCGCGCGGACCTACCGGACCAACTGAGGGCCGGGGCGGTCGGGCGTACGGCGGTCGGCTGCGGGAGGGCGGCCCCGGGCGCTGGGCGCTGGGCGCTGGGCGCCGGGCGTCGGACGTCGGACGTCGGACGTCGAACGTCGGGCGCCGGGAGGGGCGGCGAGGGCGTCGGGCGGGGCGGTGAGGGCCGGGGGTGGGGCGTCGGCGAGGGTCGCGGGTGAGGAATAGAGTCGCCCTCACTATTAGCTTGTCTAACAATGAGCTACCCTCGCTATGCTGACCCCAGCCCGACCGCCCGCCCGACCGTCCCACCCAGGGAGGCCCGTCCTTGAGGCCCACCACCATCGACTGGACCCCGCCCGAGCGCGCCGCGGGCGAATCCCGCCCGCCGGCCGAGTGGCGCCGCATCCTCGCGCTCTTCCGCCCGTACCGGGGCCGCCTGGCCGTCGTCGGGCTGCTGGTCGCCGCCTCGGCCGTGGTCTCGGTCGTCTCGCCCTTCCTGCTCAGGGCCGTCCTGGACACCGCCATCCCGCAGGGCCGCACCGGGCTGCTCAGCCTGCTCGCGCTCGGGATGATCCTCACCGCCGTGGTGAACAGCATCTTCAACGTGCTCCAGACGCTGATCTCCACCACCGTCGGCCAGCGCGTGATGCACGACCTGCGCACCGCCGTCTACGGCCACCTCCAGCGGCAGTCCCTGGCCTTCTTCACCCGCACCCGCACCGGCGAGGTGCAGTCCCGGATCGCCAACGACATCGGCGGCATGCAGTCCACGGTGACCTCCACCGCGACCAGCCTGGTCTCCAACCTGACCGCGGTGGTCGCCTCCGTCGTCGCCATGGTCGCCCTGGACTGGCGGCTGACCGTCGTCTCGCTGCTGCTGCTCCCGCTGTTCGTGTGGATCAGCCGCAGGGTCGGCCAGGAGCGCAAGAAGATCACCACCGAGCGGCAGAAGCAGCTGGCCGCGATGAGCTCGGCGGTCCAGGAGTCGCTCTCGGTCAGCGGCATCCTGCTGGGCCGCACGATGGGCCGCTCCGGCTCGCTCGCCCGGGAGTTCACCGAGCAGTCCGACCGGCTGGCGGGCCTGGAAGTGCAGGCCAGCATGGCCGGGCGCTGGCGGATGAACACCATCCAGATCGTGATGGCCGCGATGCCCGCACTGATCTACTGGGCGGCCGGACTGACCTCCGCCGCGGGCGCGCCGATCGTCTCGGTCGGCACCCTGGTCGCCTTCGTGACCCTCCAGCAGGGCCTCTTCCGCCCGACCGTCAGCCTGCTCTCCACCGGCGTGGACGTGCAGACCTCGCTCGCGCTCTTCCAGCGCATCTTCGAGTACCTCGACCTGCCGGTGGAGATCGAGGAACCGGCCGAGCCGGTCACCCTGACCGACCTGCGCGGAGAAGTCCGCTTCAAGGACGTCGACTTCCGCTACGACCCGGCACAGGAGCGCCCGACCCTGTCCGGCGTCGACCTCACCGTCCCGGCCGGGAGTTCACTGGCCGTGGTCGGCGAGACCGGCTCGGGCAAGACCACCCTCAGCTACCTCGTGCCGCGGCTGTACGACGTGACCGGCGGACTGGTCACCCTGGACGGCGTGGACGTGCGCGAGCTGTCCTTCGACACCCTGTCCCGCGCGGTCGGCGTGGTCTCCCAGGAGACCTACCTCTTCCACGCCTCGGTCGCCGAGAACCTGCGCTTCGCCAAGCCCGGCGCCAGCGACGCCGAACTCGTCGAGGCCGCGCGGGCCGCACAGGTCCACGACACCATCGCCGCCCTCCCGGACGGCTACGACACCCTCGTCGGCGAGCGCGGCTACCGCTTCTCCGGCGGCGAGAAGCAGCGCCTCGCGCTCGCCCGGACGATCCTGCGCAACCCGCCGGTGCTCATCCTCGACGAGGCCACCAGCGCGCTCGACAACCGCACCGAGCACGCCGTCCAGCAGGCCGTGGACGCCCTGGCCGTCGGCCGCACCACCATCACCATCGCGCACCGGCTCTCCACCGTCCGCACCGCCGACCAGATAGCCGTGCTGGACCACGGCGAGGTGGTCGAACTCGGCACCCACGAGGAGCTGGTGGCACTGGACGGCCGGTACGCGGCGCTGCTGCGCCGGGAGGTGCCGGAGGCCGCCGGGCGGCCCGAGCCGTCGGCCGTGGCCGAGCCCGTCTGACCGGACGGGCGGGCCGGGCGGTCGGGACAGCCGAGGCGGCTGGGCGGCAGGGTGGCCTCGGGCTGAGCGGAGGGCGGTCAGGCGGCCTTCGGGACCTCGTTGTAGCTCTCCGCGACCTCCTGGCCGGAGAGTCGCTGGATGGCCGCCATCACCTCGTCGGTGACCTGCCGGCGGGCCTTCAGCGAACGGGCCTGCCCGTGCAGCTCGTCGAAGTGCAGCGGCTCGCCGAAGCGGACCGTCACCTTCTTCAGCCGCGGCACCCGCTTGCCCACCGGCAGGATCTGCTCCGGGCCCTCCAGCGCCACCGGGACCACCGGCACGCCCGCGGTCAGCGCCAGCCAGGCGACGCCCGTCTTGCCCCGGTAGAGCCGGCCGTCCAGGGAACGGGTGCCCTCGGGGTAGATACCGAACGCCTTGCCGCTCTCCAGGATCTCCAGCGCCGACTCCAGCGAGGCCTGAGCGGAACGGTAGGTGCCGCGCTCGACCGGCACGGCCCCGATGGCCTCGAAGAAGCCCTTGGAGAGCCGGCCCTTGAGCCCGGTGCCGGTGAAGTACTCGGCCTTGGCGAGGAAGTGGACCCGGCGCGGGGCGGTCAGCGGGATCACCACGCTGTCGATGAAGGACAGGTGGTTGCTGGCCAGGATCACCCCGCCCTTGCGCGGCACGTTCTCGATTCCCTCGATGACCGGCCGCCAGATCCCCCGCGAGACCGGTTTCAGCACCAACTTGGTGGCGAGGTCGAGCACGATTCCCTCCCTGGACGAACGAACGCCCGGGAGGAGCCCGGGCCTGCAATCAGATCCGCAGACTACGACACCGACCCCCGCGCACGTCCACTCCCGACGACCGTGGCGCACGCCACGGCCGGGTAGGGTACGGCCGTCCGAACCGAGCGACACCCCGCAGTACCCAGGAGGGCACGATGGAGACCACCGAGGCGATCAAGGCCTTTTTCGACCGCTTCGACAAGGACGGCGACGGTAAGATCACCGCGGCCGAGTACGCCCTGGCCGCCAACGAGATGGGCGACCACGACGTCACCCTCTCGATGGCCGAGGCGCTGATCCACAGCATGGACACCAACCACGACGGCGTGCTGACCTTCGAGGAGTTCCTGGCTGCCCGCCAGCGCTGATCCCGCCCCGGGTCCGCTCGGGGCCGCTGTCGAGCCTGCTCCGGACCTGCGTCGACGGGGCCGGTCGCCGTACCGGCGGCGCCGGCCCCGTGCGGAGGCTCCGTGTGGAGGCCCCGTGCGGAGCCTGTTCCCGTACAGGCTCTCCGCGTGAGCTCCTCCGGCGGGTGCTACCCCCGCTCCACCGGGAACACCCGTCGCACCACCCGCTCCGCGGCGCCGCCGTCGTCCCAGACGCAGAACTTCGCCCGGAACCGCTCCCGCGCGGCCGGCTCCGGGTCGCCCGCCAGCAGGGCCCGCGCCAGCCCGTCCGCGTCCACCGTGACCGCGCCCGGCGGCTCCGCGAACAGGTCGAAGTAGACGCCGCGTTCGCGCTGGTACTCCTCCCAGTCCGGGGCGAAGATCACCACCGGCCGGTCCAGCACCGCGTAGTCGAACATCATCGACGAGTAGTCCGTCACCAGCACGTCCGCCGCGAGGTAGAGGTCCTCGACGGTCGGGTGCGTCGAGACGTCCACGATCCGCGCCGACTCCGCCCCGGCCCCGGTCAGGTCACCCGGGCCGTCGGTGTGGAAGTAGTGGGTGCGCACCAGCAGCGTGAAGTCCGGGCCCAGCCGCCGGGCCAGCTCCGCCACGTCCAGCAGCGGCACGTAACCGCCCTTGCTGCCGCGATGGGTCGGCGCGTACAGCACCGCCCGGGTGCCGGGCCGCAGCCCGAGCCGCTCGCGCAGCTCCCGGACCTCGTCCGAAGTGGCGTTCGCCAGGCGGTCGTTGCGGGGGTAGCCGGTGTCCAGCATCTCGTACCGGCCGGGGAAGGCGCGGGCGAAGTGCCCGCTGGTGTGCGGGTTGGGGGAGACCAGGAAGTCCCAGCGGTCGACGGCCTCCTGGAGCAGGTCGAAGTCCATCCCCTCGGCCGCCGCCGGGTGGTCGCGCAGGTCCATGCCCATCGCCTTGAGCGGGGTGCCGTGCTGGGTCTGGACGTGCACCGTGCCCGCCCGCTTCGTCATGGTGCGGGGGAAGTTGACGTTGTTGACGAAGTACTTGGCGGTCGCCATCGCTTTGAGGTAGGCGGGGGTGTTGACGATCACGTAGGGCACCCCGGGCGGCAGCGTGGCGGCCTGGGCGCGGTTCTCCACCACCCACACGCCCCGGATCCGCGGGGCGAGTTCCTTCGCCTTCTCGTAGATCGCCGCCGGGCTGCACGCGTAACCCCGGTGCCAGTACGCGGCGTAGACCGCGAGGTTCGGGTCCAGCGGCAGCCGGCGGAACGCGTTGTACGCGGTGAACCGGGCGCCGCTGCGCATGCCCTTCTTCACCGCGGGTGCCACCGCCCTCGCCCCGCGCTTGAGTTCGCGCGGCAGCCGACCGGTGCGGCGCAGTTCCGCGTACGCGATCCGGGCTCCGCGGGCGGCCAGCCGGTACTGCACGCCGCGCACCCCGCCGGGGAAGCGGTAGCCGGCCGGGCGGTGGCGGTCGAAGTGCCGGGCGATCCGCTGGAAGAAGTCCTTGCGCAGGTCGGTGGGGACCAGGCCGGGGGTGTCGTAGACGTTCAGCGCCTGGCGCACGGTCCGGTCGAAGACCAGGGTGCGCAGCGAGTCCGGGACGGGCCGGCCGGGGCGGTCCGGGCGGTCCAGGAAGGCGAAGATCGCGTCGTACTGGGCGAACACGTCGGCGTGCTTGGGGGAGGCGGTCGCGGTGATCGCGCCGGCCCGGCCGCGCCGGTAGAAGTAGCAGGGCCGGTCGAGGTAGCGCAGCCGCTCGGCGGCCAGTAGCGCCGGGTAGGTGACCGAGATGTCCTCGTAGTAGCCGCGGCCGAAGGAGACGCCGAGTCCGTCCAGGAAGTCGCGGCGGAACACCTTGTTCCACACCGACATCACGGTCTGGAACAGCGCGGGGTGCTCCGCCAGGGTGCAGCCCTCGACCAGCGGGGAACCGGCCAGCACGTGGCGCCACGGGTTGGGCTCCGTCCCGCCGTCCGGATAGACGTGGGTGAAGCCGGTGACCAGCACGTCGACGGGGGTCTCCCGGCCGCGCTCCAGCGCCAGCTCGTCCAGCAGGGCGCCGACCGTCCCCTCGGGCACCCAGTCGTCGCTGTCCACGAACCAGAGGTACTCGCCGCGGGCCTGCGGGAGGGCGGCGGTGCGGGCGCCGCCGAGGCCCTGGTTCTCGGTGAGGTGCAGCACCCGCAGCCGGCTGTCGCGGGCCGCGTAGGCGTCCAGGATCGCGCCGGAGCCGTCCGGGGAGAGGTCGTCGACCGCGATCACCTCGAAGCGGGTCTCCGCGGCGGGGACGTCGCCGAGGATCGAGTCGAGGCAGCGGGGGAGGTACCGCTCCACGCCGTGGACCGGGAGCACGATGCTGAGGAGGAGGGACACGCTGGCCGAGTGTACCGATCGACCGGGTGCGACCTGCGCGGACGTCCGGGGCGGGCGTTCCGGGGCCCCGGGCGGGGTGCGGACACCGGGTTGGCGTGGCGTGCGCGCGGATGCGGGGCGGCGGCGTGATTCGGAGCCCGTGGAGGGGGCGTGGACCCGGAACCGCCGGTGCCGGGCCCCTCGCGGGGCGGCACCGGCAGTCAGGTGGCGGTCCGGCCGACCCTCTACGGCCGACCGCCGGTCCGGGCACCGCGCGAGCCTGGCCACCGCAGCGTCGAGGCGGCCGGGCAGTGGCTCGCGGGAGCCGGAGTTCTTCATCACTCGAACACGCGCTTGAGTGCGGTGCGGGGCACGGGCGCGTGCATCAGATATTGCTTGGAGGTTCGACGGGAGTCAATCCCTCGAATGTGTTCACTTCCTGAAGTCACTAGGTTACAGGTCGGGGTAGGCGCGTGCACGACGGGTGTGGGTGTGGGTGTGGGTGTGGGTGTGGGTGCGGCCCGGCTGCTGCCGCGGTGATCGCTTTGTCGATGTGGCGGCTGTCCCCTCCTATTGCGGGGAGCGAGAGCAGGAGCGGGAGCGAAGGCCGGTGGGCGGTGGGCGGTGGGCGGTGGGCGGAATCCGGCGGGGCGTGCCGGTGCGCGGGCGGTGCGGTGCGGGGCGTCGCCGGGGTGCGGCCGTGCGCCCGGCGCGCGTCGTGCGCGACGTTGCCGCACCCGCGTCTGTCGAAACCGGTGACGGACGGCCGGTCGTGCACCATCATTGATGCCTAGTCGTGACCGGCCGGGCGGCCCCTGGTGCTTCGTCAGTTGACGTCGCACGATACGGTGGCACAACACCAAGGACGGTTGCGCGAAGGCCGTCCGTCACGGATAGTCTTCGCCTCACGGCCCTGGCGCCTCGTAGGGGTGGGAAAACTGATGGAACACATGCAAGTGCGGACTCGGCCCCGCGTGCCGGCGATCCAGTGCGGTGTCGGCACGACCGGCCGCCGGATCGACCGACACCTGGCCGTGCTCGGCGCGCCCGCACTCCCGGCGGTGGACACCGCCGAAGCGCTCGGGTTGATAAGGGAGCTCACGCCGCGCGGCGCCGAGGTCCCGACGGCCCGTCGTCGCCACACCAGGATCTCGCTGCTGACGCCGCTGCGTCGGCTGCGGCGGAGCCTCTTCGGCGGGCGCGGCTAGTCCGGCCGGTGCGGTACGGGTCCCTCCCCGCCGCCCGCCCGGGAACCGACCCGGTGGACCTTCCGGTCCGCCGGGTCTTCGGTGTTCCCGCGCGATGGCCGGACGGGTGCGCCGGAGAGTGTGGGTGCCGCGGGTGGTGTGGGTGGTGTGAGTGATGTGGTCTGAACCTTTCACCCTACGCGAGGTTGCCTCCCCGGCACGGCGAGACGGCGAGGGAGTACGTCCGGCCGGCTGACCTGGGACAGGATGGCGCCATGGCGGACAACAACCACTCCCAGACCGGGTCCTTCCCGACCACCACCTTCCAGAGCGGCACCTTCGAGATCACCACCGGCAGCCGCGAGGTCGCGCTCGACATCACCGACCGCTGCGCCGCGTTCCTCGACGAACGGGCCGCCGGGCGGGACGGCCTGCTCAACGTCTTCGTCCCGCACGCCACCGCGGGGATCGCGGTGCTGGAGACGGGCTCCGGCAGCGACGACGACTTCCTCGCCACCCTGCGGGACCTGCTCCCGGCCGACGACCGCTGGCGCCACCGGCACGGCAGCCCCGGCCACGGCCGGGACCACGTGGTGCCCGGCCTGGTCGCCCCGCACGCCACCCTTCCCGTGCTCGGCGGTCAACTGGCGCTCGGCGTCTGGCAGTCGGTGGTGTTGGTCGACACCAACGGGGACAATCCGCGCCGGACCGTCCGGCTGTCCTTCCTCGGCTGACGCCCGGGCGGGACGGAATGCCTCGGACCGGACCGGCTCATGCCACCCGACGGCGGGCAGCCCGGCGGGCGGACCCCGGCGGACCCGGTGGAGGTGGTGGAGCCGGGGGAGGCGGCGGCGTTGCGGGGCTCAGCGGACGTGCGTGGCCACCGCGGCGAGGTAGCGCTCGATCGCCAGATGCTGGCAGAGCAGGGCCACCGGCCGGCCCAGCCTGGCGTACCAGGCGGACAGTCGGGAGAACGCGGTGACCTCGAACCACACCTCGCCGTCGGCGTCCATCGACACCAGGAACGCCTCCTCGCCGCGCTCCGGGTGGCCGGGGAGCGTGCCGTACCCGAAGCCGACCCGGTCCGGCTCCTCCACCGTCCACACCACCCGGCAGGGGATCACCAGCCGCGGCCACCGGAGCCCGGGCAGGTTCAGTCGCAGCAGGATCGTTTCGCCCTCCCGGGCCGGGCCGGCGGGGTAGGCCGCGAAGCCGGTGCCCAGCTGGCTGCCCCAGCCGAGGACGTACCGCCCGGCCCGCTCCAGCACCTGCGGCCCGTGCCCCAGGTGCACCCGGCGCCGCAGGTGGGCGTAGCCGTCCGGGAGCCGTCCGCCCCCACCCCGGGTGGCGCCCACCTCGGGGTAGGACGGGGTGGTGGCGCGGGCGGCGAGCAGGCGTCGGTACAGGTCGGTCGGCATGCCGGTCACGGTAGCCGGTGGGCGGGAGGGCGCCGGCGGGGGGCTTCGGCGGTGGAGCCGCGGTGGAGGGACGGCGGCGGACGGGTTCCGGGCGGCGGCGAACAGATTTCAGCGAACAGATTTCAGAAAACGTTCGCTGAAATCTGTTCGCTGAAATCTGTCACCTGTCACCTGTCACCTGTCCGCCGTCATCCGTCCGGCGTCATTCGTCTGCTGCGGGCCCCGTACCGGGGGGAGTGTTGCCGCAGGGCAGGGGTGAGGAGTAGAGAAGACGGCATGAGCGACATCGGTACGAAGCAGGAAGCGGGCGTCTGCGAACTCGCGCCCGAGGGCGGCGGGGCGGAGGCGGCGCTGCGGCGCGACCCGGACGTGCCCGGGCCACGCGCCGACTGCGTCCTGTGCGGCGAGCCGACCGAACTGCCCGCCGATCAGCCGGGCAGCACCTTCTGCCCGGTGTGCGCCTGGCAGCAGGCGCAGCGGATCGCCTGCTCGGGCTGACCCCGGACCGGCCCCGGGCCGCCGGCCGGCGCTATGCGTCCTCCCGCCCGGCCAGCGCAAGGGTCGAGCCGTGCCGACCCTTGCGGACCAGCAGCTGGGAGGGGATACGGCTGCGCAGGTCGGCGACGTGGCTGACGATGCCGACCGCGCGGTCCCGCTCGCGCAGCCCGTCGAGGACGTCCATGACCTCCTCCAGGGCGTGCTCGTCGAGGGTGCCGAAGCCCTCGTCGATGAAGAGGGTGTCCAACGGCATGCCGCCCGCTTCGTCGGTGACCACGTCGGCCAGGCCCAGGGCGAGGGAGAGCGAGGCGAAGAAGCTCTCGCCGCCGGAGAGGGTCGCGGTGTCCCGCTCGGTGCCCGTCCAGGCGTCGACCACCCGCAGGGCCAGGCCCGAGCGCTTGGTGCCGGTGCCCCGGTCGTCGCTGTGCACCAGGGTGTAGCGCCCGCCGGACATCCGGACCAACCGGTCGCTGGCCGCCGCCGCGACCTGCTCCAGCCGTGCTGCCAGGACGTACGACTCCAGTCGCATCCGCAGCCGGTTCTCGGCCGAGGTGCCGGCCGCGAGCGCGGCGAGCCGGTTGATCCGGCCGTACCGGTCCAGCGCCGGGGCCAGCTCGGCGGCGAGCCCGGTCAGCTGCCGTCCGATCTCGGCCAGGGCCCCGCAGCGCTCACGGGCCGCGGACAGGGCGGCGTGCGCCCGGCCGAGCCGGTCGGTGGCGGCGCCGAGCGCGGCCGCGACGGCGGGCAGGTCCACCGGCGGACGGCCCGCGGCCTCGACCAGCTCCGGTAGCGCCAGTTCGCGGCGGACGGCAGCGGTCTCCGTGCGGTGTCGCTCCAGCCGGGCCTCCAGCCGCTCGCGCTCCTCGCGCGGAAGCAGGACGGCCAGCGCCGCCTCGGCGTCCGGGAAGCCCGCCGAGGCGGCGGCCTTGCCCAGCTCCTGCTCGGCCTCGTCGAACCGGTCCGCCGCCTCCGTGTGCGTGCGGGCGGCGGTGGCCGTCGCGGCGACCGCCTCGGCGAGCCTGGTGAGGGCCGCGGCCCGGTCGGCGACCGAGGCCGCCTCGCCCCGGGCGACCGCCACCCGGGCGGTCAGCGTCTGCTGCTCGGTGCCGAGCGCCAGCAGTCGGTCGGAGAGCACGGCGGCGCGCTCCCTCGCCTTGTGCAGCTCGTCGACCCGGCGGGTGCGGTCCTGCGACAGCCGGGCGATCTCCTGCTCGACCCGGCCGAGCGCGTCCGCCGCGTGCCGGGCCTCGCGGTGTTCGCGCTCCAGCCCGGCGAGGGCCTGCGCGAGCGCCTCCGCGCCGTCCGGTCCGGAGGCGCCCGCGGCGGCGGCCTCGCGCACCCGCAGCGCGGTGAGCGCTCCGTCGGCGTCCGTCCAGGCTCGTTCGGTGGCGGCCTGGGCCCGGCGCGCCCGCTCCTCGTCCTCGGCGTCGACCCGGCTGCCGGGCGCGGCCTCGGCGGGCGCCGGGTGCTCGGGTGAGCCGCAGACCCGACAGGCCTCGCCGGTGCGCAGCTGCTCGGCCAACTCGGCGGCCATGCCGCTCAGTCGGCGGTCCCGAAGGTCCAGGCTGTGTTCGCGGGCATCCAGTGCGGCGGTGCGCAGAGCGACGACCCCGGGCTCGGCCGCGTCGATCTCGGCGCGCAGTGCGTCGCGCTCCCGGGCCGCGTCCAGGCGGTCGGTCAACTCGCTGCGCCGGCCGTCCAGTTGCTCGACCAGGGAAGTCGCCGACCGGGCCTCGGCGTGCTCCTGCTCCAAGCGGCCCAGCTCGCCCTCGAACTCGGCGAGCCAGTCCTCGGCCTCCTCGGCCAGCTCCTCGGATGCGCGCCGATCCACCGTCAGGACGGCCTGCTCGCGGGCGAGTTCGAGGCACCGGCGCTCCTCCTCCCGGGCCGTCTCCAACCGGACCACCTCGGCCCGCAGCCGCAGCTCGGCCTCGGACAGTCCGGAGGCGTCCGCCCCGGCGAGCTCCCGGCCCTCGGCGCCGGAGCCGGCCAGCACCTCGCGGTGCCGGCGCTCCGCCCGCCGCGCCCGCCCGAGCGACTCGGCCGCGTTCTCCCGCAGCCGCAGCGCCGACTCCACCCCCACGGCCTCCTGGGCGGCGGCCAGCCGCTGCCGGTCCGCGGCCGCGGCCGGCTCGAACCCCCCGAGTCGCTCCAGATACGAAAAGCGGCGTGTAGGGAAATAGTGTTACGGGTTTAGTGTAAAAAACAGGGGTCGCCCGATCATTAAAAAAA
>NZ_JBEZUT010000061.1:0-32265 GCF_040636595.1 Kitasatospora sp. NPDC036755 | reverse complement strand
CCTGAAACGCCCACGGCCCGGTCGGCGGCGGATCCGGCCGGAAAAAACCCGGTCCCGGGGACTGCGCACGACCTGTACGCTGACCACACATTCGACCGGGGAACAGCTGGAGGTAGACCTCGCCGAGGTAACTGCCGTAGGAGGAGCCGAGGTAGGCGATCGTCTCCTCGCCGAGGACGGCGCGCACCAGGTCCATGTCCCGGGCGGTGTTGCGGGTGGAGATGTGCGGCAGCAGCTCGCGGTACGGCGCGCAGCGGGCCGCGAGGCCCTTGGCGACCTCGGCGGACCGGTCGAAGGTCAGCCGGTCGGGGCCGGCCGAGCCTGGGCCGGCCGTGGGCCAGCCGCAGTCGAGGGGGGTGCTGGCGCCGACGAAGCGCGGGTCCATGCCGATGATGTCGTAGCGGGCGGCCAGACCGGGCGCGGCCCGGCGCAGGGCGAGGGCGAGGTCGCGGGCGGGGACGCCGGGGCCGCCGGGGTTGTAGAACAGGGTGCCCAGGCGGCGGGCCCGGTCGGTGGCGGGCAGCCGGGCCAGGGCGACCCCGGTGGTCCGCCCGTCGGGGCGACGGTAGTCGAGGGGGACGGCGAGCTCGGTGCAGCCGGCACCGGCGGCGTCGAGCTCGGCGCCGGCGGTGTCCTCCGGGCTGGTCGCGCAGGGGTGCCAGCGCGGCTGTTGGCCGCGCAGCGCGGCGAGCGGATCGGCGGCGGCCACCGCCGCGGGCGGGGGCGCGGTGACACCGGCCGCCGGTACGGCGGACGCGGTGAGGATGGTCAGGGCCAGCGACGCCAGAGCGGCGGCCGGCTTGGCGGCGCGGATCACGGTGCTTCCCCTCGGGTGCCTGGGCGGGCCGTCGGGGCGACCGTAGGCGCCACGGCGGCCGGGCGCGTCCACCACCGGTACCGGGCTCCCCCGCCGAACTACCCCTACGCGTCTGCTACTTCAGGACCACCCCGACCGGGACCGACACGCGGCGTACCACCAGGCGAAGCTGGTTTCCAGACGAACGGCCCAGAGGTCGTCGCCGCCGGCCACGCTCCGGCGACCGCCAGCGCTTGCTCGCTGCCGATCGGATGTCGGCTTGCGGCCTGTGGATCCTGGTGAAGCGGAGAGGCTCCGCGAACACCTCGACAACGACCCCCTCACCGGATCGGCCGATGAAGTTCCACCACACACCACGGTTCTGCCGTTTTCTCCCGGGTCGAAGGCCTGATCGACCATCCGGGGCCAGCAAAAGGTCAGCAAGACGCCCGGGAGTCGACAACCATGGCCACCCTCAACCTCGTCCGCGGCATGGGCAGCTCCGTCAAGGAGTGCGGGCACCCCGAGAGCCGATGGCCGAGGTACCCGCACGAGTACAAGATCCGCTACCGCAACGCCGCCGGGAGGCAGACGGAGGAGTCGGGCTTCGCCACCCAGGACAAGGCGAAGGCCCCCCAGCTCCAGGGGCAGCCGCGGAAACACCCCCCGGCACCTTCATGCTCATCCGGTACGAGGCGTCCGCCACCGAGCTCCTCGGCGTCGTCGTACGCCTCGTGGGCCAGCAGCGCCAGGGCCACGAGCGGGCCGACTGCCCACCCCTGACGGGGAATCGGCTTCAGAGTCCGATGACGTTCACGGCCTGGGGGCCCTTCGGCCCGTCCTCCAGCTGGTACTCGACCCGCTCGCCCTCCTCCAGGGTTCGGAAGCCGCCGCCGATGATGTTCGAGTAGTGGACGAAGACGTCGGGGCCGGGGATGTCGGGCACGATGAAGCCGTAGCCCTTCTCGCTGTTGAACCACTTGACGGTGCCGAAGTTGACCAGGGCGCGGCGGCCGGTGGCCGACGGCCCGGCGACGGCCGGTCCGGTGTCCGCCCAGGCGGGGACGCAGGCTCCCAGCAGGGCGGCGAAGACAAGGAGCGGCGCACAGGTCATCGCCGCGGCGCGGTGGCGGGTGAGGGCGGGGCGGAACATGGGCGGACCTCCTGTTACCGGTTGATCACTCATGGTGTTCACCGGTTTGGTGGCCCCGCAAACTCGGACGGCTGTCCGAGGACGCGGGAGCCAGGTGCGTGTCACGGAGTGGTGCCGGCCTGGGCGAGGCAGCGCTGGAGGCCCTGGAGGAGACGGGCGACGGTGTGTTCGGCGACGTGGGTGGCGGGGTGACGGGTGCGCAGGAACTGACCGTGGCGGGTGCGGGAGAACCAGAGCTGGAGCGTGTCGGTGACGGTGGCGCGGCTGATGTGGTGGGGATTGCGTGCGCGCGGCGGCTCCCCGGTGGTGGCGACGGTGCGATGGTCGAGGTAGGAGAGCATGAAGACGTCACCACCGGTGGGCCGGGACCGGCTGGCGAGGGCGGTGGCCACGGCGTCCAGCGGCAGTCCGACCGTGGTCCGGGCGTGGCGGAACGCCGTCCGAGCGACGGGGACCGCGTCGGTGAGGGTCGATCATCGCTGCCCCCACTCCCCAAACCGAGCCGACAGCATATCCGGGCGTGACTCAGGGCTGGCTGTGGCCAGATCGGCTGATCTCGGCGAGATCCCACTACGGCGCGCGTCACGCGAAGCAAGCCCCCGCCACACGACCGTGCAACCACTACTCGCAGTGAATGGAGACCAGCCTCACCAGCGCCACGCAGCACATCGTGCGCAAAGCCCAGGTGCTGCGCTACGAAATGACCGCCGCCCGCCTCCGCACCGAGCAAGCCGACGTCAAAGCCCTGCGGCGGCGTCCACGGAGGCGACAGTGGCGTCCGTGGACGCCAGGGTGGCGTCCCCCTCGGCACTGGCTGCGTGCATCCGCGCCGCTGCCGTGTCCGCGGTCGCCTGGGCGGGGTCGGTTTCGGACTGGGCGGCCTCGATGTCGTCGATGACGATCACCACTTGCGACGCAGTGGCCGATGCGGCTGCAGCGGCAGAGGAAGCCGCGCCTGCCGTCAGCGGGTAGCCCGCCGACGAGGCGGCCGCCGCAGCCGAGGCCGCCGCGTCGGCGTCCTCCTGCGTGGCCTCCTCGGCGGCCTCCAGCACGATCACCACGCTCGCCCCTGAGGCGGAGGCCGCGGCAGCCGCCGCAGAGGCTGCGGAGGACCCGCCGCCCGCTGCGGCGGCCGCCGCAGCGGCGCCATAGGGGGAAGAGCCGCCCCAGGCGGCGTAACGGGCCGCTGCGGCGACCGCACGGGAACTGGCCCCGGCCCCGGAGGCAGCCGCAGCCGCCGCGGAGGCTGCGGAGGCCGCGCGGGCGACCGGGACACCGGCAGGCTGCACGACCGGATGGACGGTCGTACGGACGACGGCAGCGGGCACGCCCTCGCCGAGGTGGCCTACGGACACCGCGCGGGCCGGTGTGGCCATGCCGTACGGGAGCACGACCGCACCCATCAGAGCCGTGACGGCGGTACGAGCCAACCGGGAACTGAGAAGGCCCGGACGACGACCCGCGTTCGACACGCGGTGCTTGCCGGTTACGGACCCGCCGTGCCGCGGTGTCCGAACCGGCGTCAAGGAACGGCCCGTACCAGCAGGCCGGGAGACCACGAATCGGGAGGGGGCGTCCATCGGACCTCCGGTCGAGAGAACCGAACCACACTTCGTCACTGAATGTATCCACTTGGCAACTGTCCGACAATGGCGTGGCGAGGTGCGACCTGTGCGGCCGTCCCGCCTCCGCCCCGGCGGACACGCCCGTCACTCCGGCTCACCAAGTTCCGAGCGCGCTACCCGAAAGCGGTTCGACGGCGATGCGGCGCAACCCCGCGGCCTGCGCCCTGCCATCGGCGGGGCCCGGCAAGCCGGCCGACCAGCCGCGACCCCGACTTCGCACGAACCCCCGCAGTCGTCCCGGGCCCGCTCGCCGAAGCACTCTGCCAGCACCGCACCGACCCCTGCTGCCGTCCCACGACGCCGTAGACGACCCGCAGCACGGAACGGTCCGCGGTAACGGCGAAGGGTCCGGCCTCCTGGACCTCCACGTCGTACCGCGGGGCCTTCTTCATCGTGATCCGGAAGGAGTGCTCGGCCGAATCGCCCCAGTGGTTGACCTCCAGCCCGGCCGGGGCGACCGCGGTGGGATCACGAAAGCGGCCCGGGAACGGCAGGTGGCATGGCCGTGCCCGGCAGGCCCGGCCTGTCGCCGGCCGTCCGCTGTCCGCTGTCCCTAGTCCGACAGGCCTCCGCGCCGACCGGAAGCCGGAGTCCGGAACACGCAGGGGCGTTGCCCCGTCAGCAGTCCCGTTCCGGGAGCACGCGCAGGGCGAGGACGGATCCGTCCGGGTGGATGGAGACGGGGCCGTCCCAGTCCTCGTCCCAGGTGGCGGTCGGCCACGAGGAGCGGCGGGCGTGGGCCTCGTCGCGGTAGCGGGTGAGGCGGCGCTCGGCGAGGTGCTCGAAGAGGTCCTCCGCCACGCCCGAGAACGCCTCCACCCGGGTGCGGTTGAGGCGCAGGACGTGGTCGGTGCCGACGAACGGGATGCCGAGCAGTTCATGGTCCGCGTCCTGGACGCTGCCGATCGCGGCGTGCGAGATGCCCTCGTACCGCTTGCGGCCCTGCCGGGCGGTGAGGTACGGAACCGTGGCCGCGGCGTCGCCGGCGAAGGCCGTCAGGCCCGCCGCTCCGGTGCGCGCGAGGGCGTGCTGGAACCAGGCGAAGTGGTCCGCTCCGATGTGGAAGCCCGGCTCGGGTTCAGGGGTCTGGCCGTCCTGGGCGGGCGGCAGGATCCCGGGGAAGATGTTGGCCTGGTCGAGTTCCCCGTCCAGGTCGCGGGCTTCGCGAGCCGGGTGGGTGAGTGTGCCGCCGTTGCCGCGCGCGTGCAGCAGGTGGACGGTCATCGGAGCGTCGACGGGCAGCTCGGTGCTGAAGACCAGGGCCGGGGTGTCCGTCCATCCGCCGATGTGCACGGCGTCGGCGTGGACCGCGGCCGAGGCGAGTTGGCTGTGGGAAACGGAGGCGCCGCTGTGGTTGCCCTTGCAGGCGATCGGGAAGACCCGCGAGGGCCGGCCGGGCTTCCACACCTCGGCGAAGTACTGGGGACGGTAGCGGTAGCCGACGGAGACGCCGCTGTCCCTACCGGTCACCGCGAAGCCCGCCCGCAGGGCGGCGTCTGCGGGGACGATCGACACGCTGTGGTCCGGATAGCGCCTGGCCAGGACATGCTTGGCCACGGCCAGCGCGAACCCGACGCCGAGTTCGTCGGACTGCAGTGCCTTGTAGTAGTCCGCCGTGTCACGGCCCTCGGCCGACAGGGCCATGAAGGTTCCGAGCGTTCCCTCCAGCGCCTGGCTGTACTTGAGGCAGCCCCAGTGCTCCGCGAGCCCCCGCCCGGCACCGCGCCGCGCGAGTGCGGTCGCCCGTCCGAGGGTGTGCAGCACGTCCCAGGGCGTCAGCTGGAGGCCGGCGCCGAGTTCCCTGGACGGCACGGGTCGCAGGCCCGGCTTGCGCCGCAGCGCGTCGAGTTCGTTCTGCTCCCGTTCCTCGTCGTCCTTCGCCGCGACGGCTTCGACCTCGCCCAGCAGCTTGTCACTGGAGTGGACCGCGACGTTCGACGGCTGAGCGAGCTGCTGAAGCACCTCGCGCACGTTCTTCGGCTCGTTGCCCTCTATGGCGTTCCCCCAACTCTCCAGTCCCACAGCGCAGATGCCGCACCTTAAGCCGCACGTTCGGGGCGCGTGCCAGGGGCGTACGCGAGCACTGCCGATTCGCCGGCGTCAGGTTCGTGCTGCCACTGATATGCGTCGGCAGGTGTAGATGGGGATCTCCCGCCTCCCTTCGGGCAGCGCATGGCAGCAACGGTGACGCGGTGGGGACCACGAACGCGGGACGAGGACGCGCAGGTCCTCCAGGACCTCGACGAAGAGTCGCCTGGAGGGCCCTCAGGCGCTGCCACCGTTCACCGGTCAGGCCGAGCAGCCACCTGAATTAGCGTCATGGCCGACGGTCCCCCGCTCCGGCGGTGAACCGCGGCACGAGCTTCACCGTCAGGCGGACAGCCATCTCGGCGGCCTCCTGAGTCGGCGGACGCATCGGGGTCCGGCCGCCTTGGCGGCGGGTCTGCCCGGCAACTGCGGCTTCGAGGCTGAACGGACTGCTTTGCCAGGGCGCCGGACCCTGGCTGCGCCAGGGCGTTCGGGATGATCACGAATCGGGTCGGGTGCGGGCTGCGGTGGATACGCAGGGGGGCCTCCTCGTTCCTCGGTCGGGCCTGTTCCGACCGGAGGGACGACGGACCATAGCCGCGAACCGGCCGCAAGTGAAGCCGACGCCGAGCGACCTTGATCACATGGCCACGGCGTGCTCCGGGTGATGGCGGTAACAGCGGTTCGCCTCTCAGGCCCGACCCAGAGGTACTCCTTGGAACCGAGCCGCGACGGACAGTGTCCGTTCCATCGTAGGCTGAGGGGTCTTCAGTCAACGTGCGTAATGGTCGATGGGAGACGGGTATGGGGCTCAAGGAGCAGGACGGACCACTGCGGCTGGTCGTGACGGGCGGCGGCACGGGCGGACACACCTACCCGGCGCTCACCGCCGTGCGGGCGCTGCAGGAGCGGCTGGCCGAGCAGGGCCGGACCGCGGAAGTGCTGTGGATCGGCACCGCTGCCGGCCTGGAGGCCCGGGTCGCCCCGGCGGAGGGCATCCGGTTCGAGCCGGTCGCCACCGGCAAGGTCCGGCGCTCCTCCAACCCGATCAAGATGATCTCCCCGGCGAACGTGCGGGACATGGGCCGGGTGCCGCTGGGCGCGGTACAGGCCCGTTCACTGATCACGGAGTTCGAGCCGGACGTGGTGCTGGCCACCGGGGGGTACGTGGCGGTGCCGGTCGGGCTGGCGGCGCGCTCGTGCGGGGTGCCGCTGGTGGTGCACGAGCAGACTGTGAGCCTCGGGCTGGCGAACAAGGTCCTGGCCCGGGCGGCGACCCGGGTCGCGGTGTCCTCCGAGTCGACGCTGCCGCTGCTGCCGGAGTCCGCGCGCCGCACCGCCGTGGTGACCGGGAACCCGGTGCGCCCGGCGGTGCTCACCGGGCTGGCCGACAAGGCCGTGACCGCCCTCGGCCTGGACGGCTTCGACCGCTCGCTGCCGACGGTGTACGTCACCGGCGGCGCACAGGGCTCGGTGCAGATCAACACCCTGGTCTCGGCGGTCCTGCCGTGGCTCCTGGAACAGGCCAACGTGATCCACCAGTGCGGCCCGGCCAACGAGGCGACGCTGCGCGGCCCCGCCGGGGCACTGCCGCCGCACCTGGCGGCCCGCTACCTGTTGACCGGCTACATGGGGGCGGAACTGCCGGACGTGCTGGCGCTGGCGGACGTGGTGGTCAGCCGCAGCGGCGCCGGGACGCTCGCGGAGCTGACCGCGCTCGGCAAGGCCGCGGTGTTCGTCCCGCTCGCCTCCTCCGCAGGCAACGAACAGGCCCACAACGCCACCCATCTCCAGGAGGCCGGCGCGGCCGTCGCCCTGATCGGCGAAGTCACGGCGGACACCCTGCGGGAGGCCCTGGCCCCACTGCTCGCCGACCCGGCTCGGCGCGGGGCCATGGCGGCCCGCTCCCGCGAGCACGGCCGCCCGGACGCTGCCCAGCGTCTGGTCGACGTGGTGCTCGCCGCCGCCTGCCGTTGAAGCCGGTTGGCCCCGGTGCCCGCCCTCTGACGGGGCGGGCGCACCGGGGCCGCCGGGTGTGTGGTCAGCGCAGGTGGAGTGCGGCTCCCGCTTCGATCAGCAGGGCGCAGGCGGCGAACTCGGCGGCGGGGCGGCCCATCGGGTCGGGGACGTCCCGGTCGTGGTCGAGGTACAGGCGGATCTCGGCGGTGGTTTCGGGCCCGGCGATACCGCGGAGCTGTTCCAGGACGGAGTGGTCCATGGCGAGGACGAGGTCGGCCCAGTCGATCAGCTCCCGGGTGACCTGCTGGGGGCGGTGGTTCGTGAGGTCGTAGCCGAGGGCGGAGGCGGCGGCGGTCATCTCCGGGTGGGCTTCCTCCCACTTGTCGATCAGTCCGGCGGAGCGGACCTCGACCGCGTCGCCGCCGAGATCGGCGAGGATACGTCCGCCCAGCGGGCTGCGGCAGTAGTTGCCGAGGCAGACGACGAGGACGCGCAGGGGCGTGGCAGAGGCGGTCATCGGGCGTCTCCGGTGGTCAGGGCCTGGCGCAGGGCGGCGACGGTGTGGTGTACGCCGTCCTCGGTGAGGTGCTGGTGGAAGGGCAGGGTGAGGATGCGCCCCGCGACGTGTTCGGTGGCCGGCAGCGACCGGGTCCAGCGGGAGAAGGCGGGTTGGAGGTGGTTGGGCGGGTAGTGGACGCCGACGCCGATGCCCGCGCGGCGCATCTCGGCCCAGACCCGGTCGCGGTCGGGGACGGTGACGACGCACAGGTGCGGGACGGAGCGCTCGACGTCGACGTCGACCAGTTCGACGCCGGGCAGGTCGGTCAGCGCCTCGCGGTAGGTGCGCCACAGCCCGCGGCGCACGGCGGCGGCCTCCTCGAAGTGGGCGAGCTGCGCGGTGCCGATCGCCGCGTTCAGGGCGGACAGCGGGTAGCGGAATCCGGCGGCGGTGACCTGGTAGGTGGTGGAGGCGGCGCGGGTGGCGGCGGATTCCACCATGCCGAGCAGCCGCAGGGTCCGCAGCCGTTCGGCCTCGTCGGGGGTACGGGGGACGACCGCGCCGCCCTGGCCGCAGGTGAGGTTTTTGATCGGGCCGAAGGAGAAGCAGGTCAGGTGCCCGCCTGCCCCGACCTTGTGGCCGTCGTGGCCGTGGGAGCCGAAGGCGTGGGCGGCGTCCTCCACGACGGCGATCCCGCGCTGGTCGAGCAGGTCAGTGATCGGGGCGAGGTCGATGGCCCGGCCGCCGAACAGCACGGGCATCACCGCGGCGGTGCGCTCGGTCAGCGCCTGGCGCAGCAGGTCGGGGGTGGTGCACATGGTGGCGGGGTCGGTGTCCACGAACCGGGGCTCGGCGCCGGTGGAGAGGATCGCCTGCACGGAGGCGCAGAACGTCATCGACGGCACCAGCACCTCGTCGCCCGCGCCGAGGCCGGCGGCGACCAGCGCGGCGTGGAGGGCCGCCGTTCCGGAGGACACGGCCACAACCTCCCGCACGCCGAGGTAGTCGGCGACCTGCCGCTCGAAGGTCTCGGTGACGTCGCTGTGGCCGTACTGGCCGCTCGCCAGGACCTCGGCGATCAAGCCGAGTTCGGTCCCGTACAGGTAGGGGGTGGCGTTGCGCTCGACGCCGGGCCGGGCGGGGGTGGTGGGGGCGAGGGTCACTGCTGCTCCTGGAGGGCTCGGAGGGTGGAGGCATCGCCGGCGGTCAGCGTCTCGGTGTACTTGGTGAGGAAGACGTCGTCCCGGTAGGCGAGGCGGTCGTGGTCGACGGCTTGGCCGAACAGGCCGTTGACGGCCTGGGCGATCAGGTCCGCGCCGGCGGCCTCGGCGAGCGCGAACCCGCCGGCCACCCGGACGTTGACCTCGGTGATGACCACCGGTGCCGGGCCTCGGTCGGTGATGAAGCCCTGCACGCAGCTGAGTCCAGCCGCGCCAACGGCCGTCAGGGTGCGGCGGACCTGCTCGGCCACCCGCTCGTCGTGGAAGGTGACCGAGACAGCCGCGAGGCCGGCCTTCACCAGGCTGCGCCGGCGCAGCACCATCGAGGCCCGCCCGGCCCGGTCGACGAGGCAGTCCGCGGTGAACTCCTCACCGTGGACACGCTCCTGGACGAGCGGGTCGGGGACCAGCTCGCACAGCACCCGGGCCTGCTCCACGGTGGCGGGGAAGTGGACGTGCTGCGCGCCGTGGCCGCCGCGCGGCTTGACCACCAGTTCGGTCCCGTCGGGGATCTGGTCGAGTTGGCCGGGCAGCCAGCTGCGCGGGGTCGGCACCTCGTCCTCGGTCAGCACCTGGTGGAAGGCGGCCTTGTCGAGGCAGGAGTGCACCGCCTCGGCGGTGGGCAGCCAGACCCGGACGCCGGCGGTGGCCAGGGCCCGACGGGCTCGCAGGACGGGCGGCAGGTCGGGTTCGATGCCGACGATCAGGGCGTCCGCGGCGGTGTTCCGGCACAGCTGGAGCAGCGCCGCGCCGTATCGGGGGTCGTCGGCGCGCGGGGTGACGCGGGCGGTGACGTCCGGCAGGAGCAGGCCGGGGGCGAGGGGCTGGGCGTCGGTGGCGATGACGTGGTGGCCCAGGTTCTGGAGGCTGCGGGCGAGGTCGAAGCCGGGGTTGGCACCGACGCCGGTAACGACGATCCGCCGGCCCTCGCCCGGCCCCGCGACCTTGGTGTCGGTGGAGGTCATCGCGGTCACGACGCGGCCTGGGCGAGGTCGGCGGCGAGCGGGGCGGTGTGCTGCCAGAACGCCGGGTTGGCGCGGTACCAGGCGACTGTCGCGGCCAGGCCGGGTTCGAGGTCGTGGGCGGGCTGGTAGCCGAGGTGGGCGATCTTCGCCCAGTCCATCGCGTACCGGCGGTCGTTGGCGGTGCGGTCGGGCACATGCTGCCGCATGGAGCGGTCCGCACAGACGATCCCGAGCAGCAGAGTGGCGAGCTGGTTGGTCGTGAGGTCGTGGCCGCCGCCGATGTTGTAGACCTCGCCCGCCACGCCGTGGTCGAGGACGAGTTCGATGCCGGCGCAGTTGTCCTCGACGTGCAGCCAGTTGCGCTGGTGCCCGCCGTCGCCGTGCACGGTCACCGCCCGGCCCCGCAGCAGGTTGCTGACGAACCTGGGGATCACCTTCTCCGGGTACTGGCGGGGCCCGTAGTTGTTGGACGACCGGGTGATGCACACCGGCACGCCGTACGTCTCGAAGAAGGAGCGGGCGACCAGGTCGCCGGCGGCCTTGGAGGCCGCGTAGGGGATGCTCGGTGCGAGCGGCCGCAGTTCGGTCGCGGCCCCGGTCTCCAGCGACCCGTACACCTCGTCGGTGGAGACGTGGACGAACCGGCACACCCCGGACCGGCGTGCGGCCTCCAGGAGCGTGTGGGTGCCGGCCACGTTGGTGGCGATGAACCGTCCGGCGTCCAGGAGCGAACGGTCGACGTGCGACTCCGCCGCGAAGTGCACCACGGCCTCGTGGCGGCCGACCAGCTGCCCGACCAGGTGGGCGTCGAGGATGTTCCCGTGCACGAACTCGCAGCGGCCCGAGCCGCGGGCGAGTTCCAGGTTGGCGACGTTGCCCGCGTAGGTGAGCGCGTCGAGCACGGTCACGTGCTCCACGTCGTCCCGGCGGAGCAGGCGGTCCACGAAGTGCGAGCCGATGAAGCCGGCTCCGCCGGTGACAAGAACTTTCATCGAGATCCATCCCCTCTCGTACAACGGAGTTGGTCTGGGGCCGCGGCTGCCCGGCAGGCCGGTCGGTCGGTTTCCCGCGTTGCCCGGCCGGACCCCTGATGCGCCAACTACGCTAGGAATCAGGCATTGCGGGAAACACTCACCGGCAGTACGGGTAGCCGCGCCCTTCGCCGGCGGTAGTACCGCGCGGATGCACAACGACACACCCTCTGGCCGCCAGCGGGCAGAGGGTGACGCCGCGAGCTTCGTGAACTCCGCGGCGTAGGCGTGAAAGCCGCGAATACCCGCGCGAGGGAGGGGCTCCGTGTCCGCGAAAGCGCCGCCAGACGGTCTGGTCTCCGGCTACCTGCTGCGTCTGACCCGCGAGAGCATCCCGCGGACCCAGGAGGGGCTGGCGGAGGACCTGGGCGTCGATATCGGCACCGTGCAGGGCTGGGAGTCCGGCCGTCGCCCGCTGACGCATACCCGCGCCGGCGACTACCTGGACCTGCGCCGACGCTTGGCCCTGCTGGGGGCCGACCCGATGCTGCTCGCGCACAGCGGCGCGGCGCTGGACGCCGACCGCGTCCTGGCCGCTGTCCTCGACCCGCCCTCCGAGGCCAACCGCCACCCGCTGGCGGGGTGGGTCCAACCCCGGGACTCCGCCCTGCTGGTCGCCTGGGCGCTGCGCGGCACGCCTCCGCCGGCACTGGTCACCGTCGCTTCGCGGCCCAGGCGCGGCCCGGCCCGGCCCCCTGCTGCCCGCGGACGACCGCGTCCGCTTCTTCGCCAACCTGCGGGCCACCGCCGAGCGCGCCACGGCGGACGGGCACGGCGGCCTGCTGCACCGTCAGGCCCTCTACCTCGCCTCCTACGACACCGCGCCCGATGCCTCCGCCTGGTCAGAGCAGGCGCTGCGCGGTATGCGGCCTGCACTCGGCCGGCGCGGCTACAGCGCCCGCTCGATCGAGGCCCGTACCGTCGCCACCGTCGCCGCGCGCCAGGGCGATCCGGACCAGCTCCGGCACTTCATCTCCACCGCACTGCTGAACGACGAACGGGGCGAACTCGCAAATCTGTCCCACTGGGCACTGTGGCTGGGCGCGATGCCGGCCGACCAGACCGACGACAGCTTCATGCACCACCCGGACCCGGCGTCCTGGGATCCGATCCGTCTCTTCCGCGCCCTCGTCTCCTCGTTCCACCTCGCGCCCGGCACCGTCGACTTGTACGTCCATTCGATCAGCACCCTGCTGAACCTGCACCCGTGGCTGCCGCACGCAGCACCGGATGTCGCCCAGGCGTTCGACACATTCACGGCCGAGCTCCTCGACGGAAGTCTCATCTCCGCGACGTCCCGGCACGACCTGGACCGCCTGCGCTACGGTCGGGATGACGGGTGACATGCGATCAGGAGGACCCTGTGGTGCAGCTCGACGGTGACCAGGCAGCGGGCGTCGCCCGTCTCCTCTTCGAGGCCGGCTCCCTTCGCGCCCTGCCCCGCACCGGCTGGCGGCAGGACGGCATCCCGCTGTCCGCCGCCGAAACCGTCGCCGAGCACAGCCACCGCACCGCGGTGATCGCCGCGACCCTCGCCGCCCTGGAGGGAGCCGACCCGGCCCGCACCACCCTGCTGGCAACCCTCCACGACGTCCCCGAGGCCCGTACCGGCGACCTCACCCCGCTTACCCGCCGGTACGTGACCGCCGCCGACCCCCGCAAGGTCACGGCCGACCAGACCGCGGCGGCCCACCCGGCCGTCCAGGCTCTCTTCGCCGACGTGATCGCCGAGTTCGAGGACAGCGCCACCCCCGAGGCCCGCTGTGCCAAGGACGCCGACAAATTGGACTGCCTGCTGCGCGCCGTCGAGTACCGGGCCACCGGCGTCCCTGCGGTGCAGGGCAAGATCGACCGCTGCCGGGCCACCCTCACGACCGCGTCGGCCCAGCAGATCGCCGACGCTGCGCTCGCTCTCGACCCCACCGACTGGCAGTCCGCGTCGGTCTGACGGGCGATGGCGCCTACGCCGCCGTGAGCTGCTTGGCCATGGCCCGGTTCACCAGCGGGTCTCGGCCCGGAGCGTACGAGGGAATCGGCCGGTAGCCGAGGTGTTCGTACAGGGCGATCGCTGCCGAGTTGCGGCTGCCGGTCTCCAGGATGGCGCGTCGTGCGCCGAGCTCGTACGCCTCGTGTTCCAGGGCGCGAAGGATCCGGCTGCCGAGGGCAAGCCCCCGGGCTGCCGGGGCGACGTACATGCGTTTGATCTCAATGGTGGCCGGAGCGACCAGGTGCCAGCCGCCGCAGGCGAGCGCCTCGTCTTGGCCGTCTGGGTGGGCGATGAGGAAGAGGCCGTTCGGCGGCGCGAAGAGTTCCGGCTCGGTGGCCGCCGGGTCGTCGGCGAAGCCGTACATGGCGGTCTGCTCCGCGTGGAGGGCGGTGGTGAGGCGGCGAGCCTCGGGATGGTCGTAGGGGACGGCGGAGAGCGCGGCAGCAACGGGATGGACGAGACCAGTCGGCGTCATAGGCCCGATAGTGCCCTGTCCACTCGGTTCAGCGCATCCTTGCCGCTCGGCGACTTGATCCGGGTTCCGGCGTGCCGACGGATCCCGAGCAGCAGGTTGCGGCAGCGCACGGACTGGACTTCGGGCAGGTGGGCGGTGAGCCTTCCGAAGGTGGCGAGGGTGGCCTCGGTGTCGTGGGCGAGGAGGTGGGCCCTGGCGAGGTGGACACCGTGCAGGAAGGCGGAACGGGTGTAGCCGGTGGTGGGTCCGTGTGCGGTGATCGGTGACAGGAGGCTGTGCGCTTCCTCCAGCAGTCGGCGGCCCTTGGCGCCGGGGTTGGCTGCGGCCAGATCGACCAGGCCCTGCCCGCTCTCGGCGGCCACCTGGTCGGCGGTGAAGTAGTAGAGCGCCGGGGGGTCGTCGTCGCGGCGGTGCTCGAGGAACGCGAGGCAGCGGTCGGTGGCGGATCGGAAGGCGTCGATGCCGCCGGCGGCGGCGTGGGCGGTGGCGAGCCGACCGAGGGCGCGGGCCCGGACGGTGGGCAAGCTCTTGGCGGCCTTTTCGACGGCGGCCTCGGCGAAGCGGATCGCGGCCGTGGGGTTGCCCACCGCTGCGTGCTGGTAGGCGAGCATCCCGAGCACGTTGGCGACGGTGTCGTGGTCCGCGCTGGCCCGGGCGAGGCGGATCGCGAACAGCTGGTAGCGCTGGCCGGAGGCCGAGAGGTCGGCGTCGAAGGCCATCCACCCGGCGAGCTGGGCGAGTCCTGCGGCGGTGCGCAGGAGCCGGGTGCCGATGTCCGGCGTGTAGCGGCTGTTCTGCAGGAGCGACAGCACGCCGTCGAGGGCGATACGCACGTACCGCTGGGAGATGGCGCCCCCTCCGGCGGCGTCGTCGAGACGGCGCAGATCGGCGAGGTGGGATTCCAGCAGGGTCATCATCGGCGGCAGTACGTGGTCGTTGCCGCTCTCGCGGCTGATGCTGTGGTGCTGCTGCCGGTCGGCGTCCCAGACCGCGGTGAACAGGTCACCGGACGGACGGAGCGTCGCCTGGGATGCGGGCTCGGTCGCGTTCCAGGCGGTAGCGGTGGCCAGTACGGCGCCCAGCGAACGGCGCCCGACCAGGTCGTCGGTGACGGTCCGCTCGTCCCTGCCGGCGTCCGGCTCGGGCGTACCCCAGAGCATGGTCTGGGTGTAGGTCCGGCCAGTTCTCTCCGTCAGCACCGCGGCGACCAGGCGGCGGACCGTCTCAGAGCGTGGCACCGAGCCGCGGCTCCAGGCGTGGGCGGCGGTCAGGTCGAGTCGTCGTTCGCCCAGGCCCGCGAGCCGTCCGTTGATCTCTCGGACCAGATCGCGCGGCGACCAGTTGGCGTATCCGAGGGCCTGCACCAGAACCGCTCCGGGGCAGTCGCCGGAGGGGGCCGTCTCGGCCCCTAGCTGGGAGTCTCCGAGCGTCATCACTCGGCGACGGTACGTCAATCGAGCTGCTGAGTGTGCGAATTCGCGGCTTTTCGCGTCGACTGTGGGAAGTTCTCGACGATCGCGGCCTCCGCCTCTGCCGGTCAGCCGACCAAGGGTGTGTTCTTGTGCATCCACGCGGCACCACCGGCGTGGAGGAGCACGAACCCGTACTGCCGGTGAGTGTTCCCCGACTTCGCTGATTCCTAGCGTAGTTGGCACATCAGAAGCCCGACCTGGCGCCGGAGCGATTCCGATCTGCCCATCTGCCGAGCAACCGCGGTCGCGGCCCGCTGCCGGCGAGCAGGCGGCCCTCTGAGCTCCGGCTCACATCTTGCGGAAGGAGAACCATGGCAACCAATGTCAGGACGCGCAGCTCGGAGCTTGCGGCGGCGCCCTCGGCGGCCACGCTGCAGTTGGCGGAAAGCGCGGTCGTCGCGGGCCTGCGGAACCAACCTGCTCGCCACGGGCACCGACCCCGGGGGATCGGCCGTCGACCTGCGGCTGGACGCCGACATCGTGCTCCCGCAGGCCGTCGCCGACGAGGCAGCCCGCGCCGCCCACCTCCTCACCCGCCTCAGCCCTGCTCCCATGGGAACGGCAGCCGGCACGAACAGGGCGACGTCTAGGCCCAGTTCGCGATGCTCGGCGACACCCCGAAGCCCGTAGCACCCGAGCGGGCTGCCACCCTGACCGCCGCGATGCGCCACCTGATGCGCCTCGACACCTGGGCCCTCACTCGCGACACCACCCCGCTCGCCCACCACGGCGGCTGGGTCCACGCCTTCGAACAGGCCGGGCAGGACCTCGCCCGCCTCGCCCGCGACGGCCACCTCACCCGCGGGCTCCGGGCGGTCCTCGCGCACCACCTCCTCTTCCACGCCAACCGCGCCGGCCTGCCGGTCGACCACCAAGCCGCCATGGCCGCAAGGGTTGGACGCCGTCTTCCACTCCGACGAGGGCCCCGCGCGCCCTCGATGTCCACCATCCGCACCACTCCTGGGGTCACCCACATGACTACGCTCGGCAGCGACACCGCCTCAGCCGCCCCGACCGCCGAGGACCTCTGCGCAGCCCTCACCGTCCGGCTGCTCGACCAGGGCGCCATCCGCACCGCCGCCGTGGAGAACGCCTTCCGCACCGTACCCCGCGAGCACTTCCTGCCCGGCTTCCCGCTGGACGTCGCGTACGCGGACAACTCCACCTACACCAAGGCCGACGGCTCCGACACCCAGATCAGTGCCGCCTCCCAGCCGGGAATCGTCGCCCTGATGCTGGAGCAGCTCGACGCCCGGCCAGGCGAGAGGATCTTCGAGGCCGACGCAGGCACCGGCGTCAACGCCGCCTACATGGGCCGCATCGTCGGCCCGAACGGGCACGTCGTGGCAGTGGACGTGGACGAGGACCTCGTCGCCCTCCCCGACGCCCCCGGCGCCGCCGACCCGGCGGCCGGCCGCTTCGCACTGGAGCGCCCGATCACCATCGCCTGGGAGTAGCCGCCGTGCACCCGACCGGACCCGTCGCCCAGCGCTGCCCGCTGGTCTCCAGGATCCGGCCCGCGCGCCTGCCCCTGAACGCCCGTGTCGGCCGGCTCTACGAGCTGGCCGACACGGCCTCCCGGCAGGCGGACCCGGGCCAGGCATCCACTGTCTTCAGCCAGGCAGCGCTCCTCGCCTCCGATCTCGGCCTGCCCGACCACGCCCGCGAGCTGTGCCATCGCCACGCCGACCTCTACCTGCCCCAGGGGCCGCTCCCAGCGATGAGCGCCATCCGCGGCCTGGAGCCGCTCGTCAACCTCGCCCGCCTCCACATCCGCGCCGGCCGCCACCAGCGCGGCCACCAGCTCCTCCTCGACCTCTACCGCGCCGTCACCAGCGCCGCCGAGGCCGTCCTCGACGGCATCACCGTCCCAGGCGAGCTGACCGAGACCGGCCAGCAGCGGGCAGAGGTGCGGGCGTGGCTGTGGCGGGTCGTGATCGCCGACGGCACCCGCGCCGTCACCGCAGCCGGCCGCTGGAGCGAAGCCCTGCGCCACATCGAGGAACACCGCGGCATCGGCCGGCGCATCCTCGACGGCCGCCAGGTCGCCGTCCTCGCAGCCGCCACCACCGGCGGCCTGCCCGGTGCCCTCGCCCTGCTCGAGGACACCGAACCCGGCGACCCGTGGGAGGACGCGGTCACCGCCGTGCTCACCGCACTGTGCCGTCCCGGCGACCAGCAGGCATCCGACCGAGCGCTCAAGCACTGCCTCGCCTTCGAACCGGACGAGGGCCTGGCCGTCTTCACCAGCCGCCTCACACTGACCGTCCTCGACACCGCCGACCCCGACACGCCCGCCGCCCGAAACCTCCTCGCCCACCTGGCCAGCCGATCGAGTGAATCCGGCGACGGCTACGCACTGCGCGACCTCCTCACCCACGAGGGCGTCCGACGCCGTCTCGATCCGATTCAGGGCGCGGCACTCGAACGGGCTCTCGCCGCCTGCGCACTGGGCAACGCCGCTCTACCGGACGCCCTGCGGAGCCGATTGGAAGAAGCCTTGAAGCACGCGCGCGGAGTGCTCGAAAAGTCCCCGTTCGACCAGGGCTCGCCCGGAGGGAATCCACTTGAGCACCGCATTCGAACAGCACCATCATCAGTCACCTCCGCTCGTGCGAAGCCGTCCAACTCCTTTGAATGAGTGCGCACTTGTCGCGCCATCCGCCGACGGGCGGCTCCGCACGCTCGAACACCAGCCACGTCTGGAGGTCTTCGTGGACAACCTCACCAGCCACGCCGTCGGCATCACCACCAGGACGGAGCCGCCGACCCTGGTCGTCGGCGTCCACCTCCTCCTACTCGACGGCGACACCGTGCTGCTCGGCCGGCGCCACAACACCGCCTACGCGAACGGCCTGTGGCACCTGCCGGCCGGACACATGGAGCCCGGGGAGGCGGTCAGCCGCTCGATGACGCGCGAGGCCGAGGAGGAACTCGGCATCCTCATCGCCGAGGACGACCTCGCGCTCGTCCACACCCTGCACCACCTCGACGCCGACGACGGCCGCAGCCGTCTCCAGTTATTCTTCCGGCCCACCCGCTACGACGGCGAGGTCCGCAACGCCGAACCGCACAAGTGCGACATGCTGCGCTTCTGGCCGCTCGACCAGCTCCCGGCCGACACCGTGCCCTATACCGCCCATGCGCTCGGCGAGATCACCCGCGGCAGCACCCTGTCCACCGTCGGCTGGCCGGCATGAGCTCCCCCACCGCCCCTCACGACGTGGACCGGCTGCTGCGCGAGACCGCAGGAGCCTACGAGTTGCTGGGCGTGCGCTCCCACGACCAGGCCGGGCACCCGAGCGTCTGGGAGGTCGTCGGCGAAGGCGGGCGCCGCCTGTTCGCCAAGCGCCACAAGAACGCGCTCATGCACGAGCGGGAAACCACCGCCTACCGCCTGCTCGCACCGGCCCTCGGCGAAGGCCGGACACCTGCGCTGCTCGCCGAGGACACCCGGTCGCTGCTCGCCGTCACCTCTGCGCTTCCCGGTACCCCGGTCATCAGCACCGCCCTCACCACCGCCGAGGAGCGGGAGGTGTACCGGCAGGCCGGACAGCTCCTGGCCACGGTTCACGCGCAGCCGACGACCGGAGCGCCCGTCGTCCAGTACCTGCCCTGGGCCCAGGAGCGCGAACGGGCGCTGGCCCGCGCCCGCGACGCCCGCCTGTCGGACGAGGACATCGAGGTCCTGGCCGAAGCCACCCGCGCCGAGCCCCCGCCTACCGTGCTCGCCTACTGCCACGGCGACTTCGGCCCGCGGAACTGGCTCGTACGCCGCGACGGCGACCGGCTGTCGCTCGGGCTGATCGACTTCGAACGCAGCCACGTCGAGGCCCCGGCCCGGCGCGACCTGATGCGGGCCACGCTCCAGCTCACACCCCACCGGCCCGACCTGCGCGCCGCGTTCACCGCCGGGTACGGGCGCGACCTCACCCCGGAAGAGCGGGCGGCGTGCCGGGCGTGGGCCGCGATCGACTGCCCCGCGGCCCTGCGCTGGGCCCTGGACCACCACCGGGACGAGGAGGTCCTCGGCTACGCCCGGACCGTCCTCGACCTGCTACACGACCCGAACCCGGTTGCCTGAACACCCCTTTACCTCCTACTGGTTGGAGCATCCATGCAGTCCCTGCGCCAGGCTGTCTGCGTCATCGTCCACGACGACGAGGCGCGCAAGGTCGCCTGTGTCCACTACGCCAACGACACCTGGTCCACGGTCCCCGCCTGGACCATCCCCGGCGGCAAAGTCGAGGAGGGCGAACGCCTCGACGAGGCCGCCGCCCGCGAACTGCGCGAGGAAGCGGGCCTGGTCGTCGACCCCGAGCAGCTGCGGCTCGTCCACACCATCCAGGTCAAGGCCGGATGGGACGGCAAGGGCCCGTTCCTGCTCTCGGTCTTCGCCGCGACCTCGTGGCGGGGCGAGCTGACGAACACCGAACCGGACAAGCACCTCGCCGTCCAGTGGATGGACGCCTCCGCGCTGCCCACCCCCATGTTCCCCACCTCGCACGCCGCCCTCACCGCCTACCTCGCCGGCGACGGGCGAGGGTTCTCCACCTACGGCTGGGAAGCGTCGGAGGACCTGCGCGCCCTGGTCGGGGCCTGAGATGGTCGGCCGCCACCGCCTCCCGCCCACCGGCGAACAGGCAGCCCTGCCCGCCGACGTCGACCTGCGGCTGCTCGCCATCACTCAAGGCCGCACCGTCAGCGAGGAAGGCGTCGCCACCCTCCACGACCTCGGCTTCACCACCACGGGCGTCGACTTCTCCCAAGTCGCAGTCGCCACCGCCCAGGACCGGCACCCAGGGCTTGACGGCCTCGACTTCCGGCTCCTCGACACCGACCGCAGCGGCTTGGACCTTCTCCCGCCCGGCGCCTTCGACCTCGTCACCTGCCGACTCTTCCTCCCGTTCGTCGACCTCGTGCCGACCGACGCCTACGCACGCCACCTCCTCGCCCCCGGCGGCCGGCTCCTCGTCACCACCCCGCTCGCCGAACGCCAACGCGCCGGCTGGGAGTCGATCGGCCTGCGCTCGGCCGCCCTCGACCTGCTGCGCTCCTTCGGCTGGGCCGACGTGACCGAGTACCCGCTCGACGACCTGCCCTGCCTCCTGCTGACCACCCACCCCGCCCCGGAGAGGACCAGCCGATGACCCCGACCACCGCCGCCCGGCCCGCCGTACCCGAGGACGCCGACGAACTGCTGCGCCTGCGCGTCGCCGTCCTGGACGGCGGCCCGCTCACCGACGAATGGCGCACCACCTTCCGCGACGACATGCGCGAGCGCCTGGGCACCGACCCGAACCTGCTCGCCTACGTCGTCCCCACCGACCACGGCCTCGCCGCGTGCGCCATCGGCATCGTCTACCGCGGCTACCTCGGACCCGCCTTCCCCACCGGCCTGTGGGGCCGCATTCACACCGTGATCACCGACCCCGCCCACCAACGGCGCGGACACGGCCGCGCCGTCACCACCGCCCTCGTCGAAGCCCTCCAGGACCGCGGCTGCGGAGCGGTCGAACTGCGCGCCACCGCCGCCGGCGCGCCCCTCTACAGCTCCCTCGGCTTCGAGCCCCTCGACGGCTACATGGCGCTGCGCCCCGGCCCCGGCGGGTGGGTGCGGTGACCACCTTCGTCCCGCCCGAGCAGTTCGTCCCGACCCTGCCGCACGGCGTCTCCTACGCCGGCGTGTTCTTCACCGATCACGACGACCGGCCGCTACTGCTCACCTCCGTCCACCACCCCGGCGAGTACCAGTACCCCGGCGGCCTCCTCGACCCGGGTGAGGACCCGTGGCGATGCGCCCTACGGGAGACCGCCGAGGAGATCGGCTTCGTCCCCGCCGCCATCGACGACGCGCCGCGCCTGCTGCTGCTCTCCTTCACCCCGCCCGAACCGCCGTGGCCGTGGAAGATCGGCGTCACCTTCGACGGCGGCCGGCTCACCGACCGGGAGATCGAACGGATCACCCTCGACCCCGCCGAACACAGCGGCCACGCCGTGCGCACCATCGATGACTGGTCGGTGCTCGTCGGCCCGCGCCGCCTGCGCACCCTGCGGGCCTCGCTCACCGCCCGCCGCACCGGCCGCGCCGAGTACCTCGTCTCCGAGCCCCGTATCCCGGGCGAGAACGGATGACCGCCCCTGCCCGCAGTGTGCCCACGAAGGAGCGCGCTTGAAGACCCGCCCGCCCGAGAGCACGACCGAGACCGCCACGCAGGAGAGCATCTCCGCCAGCGAGAAGTTCCTGTTCGGCGGGCCGCTGCGCTACGACTACGGCTTCACCTCCCACGAGCAGACCATGCTCAAGATCAGCTTTCTCGCCGTCGCCCGCCAGATCCCCGGCATGCTCCGCACCGCCCTGCAGCTGGCCTGGCGCGCCGACCGCACCGCGCTCATGGTGGTCGCCCTCGCCGAGATCGGCCGTGCCCTGGCCGCCGCGTTCGGACTCCTCACCACCAACCGAGCCCTGGCCTCCCTCTTCGCCTAGAAGATCGCTGAAAATCTTTCAGGTTCTGGCCTCACCCGATCCGGGGTGAGGCCAGACTGCTGTGTGTGCAGGGGGACTGGGCTGGTGGGCTGGTCGGGCCGGATGTGTGGGAGACCTGCCGGGAGCTGATCCCGGCCGGGAGTGTGTTCGCGTTCCTGGCCGAGCATCGGGAGGCGTTGTTCCCGGGCTCGATGTTCGCGGACATGTACCCGTCGACGAACGGGCGGCCGAGCATGCCGCCGCAGGTCCTCGCGGCGACGGTGGTTCTGCAGAGTCTGCACGGACTGTCGGACTTTGACACGGTCCAGGAACTGCGTTGCGATCTGCGGTGGAAGGCCGCCTGCGGACTCGGCCTGCACGACACCGCGTTCGACCCCTCGTTGCTGACCTACTTCCGGCGGCGCCTGCAACGCTCCGGCGATCCGAACCGGCTGTTCACCAAGGTCAAGGAGGTCGTCGCGGCCACCGGCGTCCTCAAGGGCAAGCACCGGCGGGCCCTGGACTCCACCGTCCTCGACGACGCGGTCGCCACCCAGGACACCGTCACCCAGCTCGTCGCCTCGATCCGCCGGGTCATCCGCGACGTGCCCGGCGCGGAGCGGGTTGCCGCCACCTGGTGCACCGCGCACGACTACACCGACCCGGGCAAGCCCCGCATCGCCTGGAGTGACGAAGCCGCCCGCGCCGCACTCGTGGACGCCCTGGTCACCGACGCGCTCAACCTGCTCGGCCGCTTGCCCGAGCGGCAGCTCGACGAGATGGCCGCCGACGCGGTCGGCCTACTGGCCCTGGTCGCCGGCCAGGACGTCGAACCTGCCGACGATGGGCGCGGCGGCCGCTGGCGAATCACCCAGGGGACCGCCCACGACCGCATCGTGTCCACCGTCGACCCCGAGGCCAGGCACATCCACAAGAACCGAACCCGCCACCAGGACGGCTTCCGTGCCCACGCCGCGTTCGAGCCCGAGACCGGCCTGCTCACCGAGGTCGAGCTCACCCAGGGCAGCGGGGCCGACAACCACGAAGCGGCCGTCGCGCAGGACCTGCTCGCCGACGACACCGAAGACCTGACCGTCCTCGGTGACACCGCCTACGGCACCGGCGACCTGCGCGAAGCCCTCGAAGCCGACGGCCACACCCTGATCATCAAGCCTCCGCCGCTGAAGCCCGCCGTTCCGGGCGGCTTCACCACCGACGACTTCCACGTCGACACCACCGCAGGCACCGTCACCTGCCCGGCCGGCCACACCAAAGCCCTCGGCCGCCGCCTCGCGAACGGCAACCGCCAGGCCCAGTTCAAGACCCTCTGCCGCACCTGCCCACTGCGCGAACGCTGCACCCGCTCCAAGAGCGGCCGCACCTTCAACGTCCACCCCCAGTACAACCGCCTCAAAGCCGCCCGCCAGAACGCAACCGACCCCAACTGGCAGACCGAGTACCGCCGCTGGCGGCCACCGGTCGAACGAGCCATCGCCTGGCTCACCGCCCGCGGCAACCGCCGCGTCCCCTACCGAGGCGTCCTGAAGAACAACACCTGGCTCCACAACCGCGCCGCCGCCCTCAACCTCCGCCGACTGATCAACCTCGGACTCACCCACACAGGCCACACCTGGACCATCACCCCCGCAACCACATAGCGCAGGAGGGGCTGTCCCCAACCGGGACAGCCCCTCCACGAGCAAGATCTTCAGCAAACTTCTAGCCGTGCACTTCGCCGAAGCGAACTCCCTCCTCCAGTCGTTCCGTGCCTGTACGATCCCGTCACCGGATCGGCCGATGACGTTCCGCCACACAGCGATCCGCCACAACCGGTCCGCTTTCCGGCCCCTCTCACACAGACGACCGGCGGCTCAGCGGTGTTCGGGGTTCTCGAAGTCGAAGCGGCAGCCGGCGTCCCATTCGGAGCGCTGGTTGCCGTGGGCCGGGATGCCGCCGGCGTCCTTGAGCAGGCGGGCGAGGTGGAGCTGGTTCCAGGTCATGAAGGTGGTGTTGCGGTTGGTGAAGTCGTTCTGCGGGCCGCCGGATCCGGGGTCGAGGTAGGAGGGGCCGGGGCCGGCTTCGCCGACCCAGCCGGCGTCGGCCTGGGGCGGGATGGTGTAGCCGAGGTGCTGGAGGCTGTAGAGGACGTTCATCGCGCAGTGTTTGGCGCCGTCCTCGTTGCCGGTGATCAGGCAGCCGCCGACTCGCCCGTAGTAGGCGTACTGGCCTTCGGAGTTGAGGATCGACGAGCAGGCGTAGAGCCGCTCGATCACCTTCTTCATGACGGAGGAGTTGTCGCCCAGCCAGACCGGTCCGGCGAGGGTGAGGATGTCGGCGGCCATGACCTGGGAGTAGATGACCGGCCACTCGTCGGTCTCCCAGCCGTGTTCGGCCATGTCGGGCCAGACGCCGGTGGCGATGTCGAGGTCGACCGCGCGCAGGACGTCGACGGCGACGCCCTGGCGTTCCAGGATGCCGGTGCTGACGTCGATCAGGCCCTGGGTGTGGCTGCGTTCCGGGGAGCGCTTGAGGGTGCAGTTGATCACCAGGGCGCGCAGGTCGGTGTACGTCGTCGGGTCCGGCACCGGTTCCTCCTCCGTGTGGTCCGGGAGGCCGGTCCGTCGGCGGACTCCCCCGGCCCAGCCCATCAGGTCGGCGGTGGCGGCGCGCGTCGGGCTGGGCCGTCGGCCTGACCCGGTTCGGCCGAACGGGCGGTCGTGGGCGGGCCGCGCTCCCCGTGGGGTGACGGACGTCTTCTTCCGGTCGAATGTCTAGACCTCTGATCGGAGCACGTATCCGATGGGTAGTCAGAACAGTACCCCCACAGTGAACTTGGAGATCTCATGGCCATTCGTATGCGCTTTCGTCCCCCTGTCCTCGCGTTGCTCCTGTCCCTGGCCGTGGCCGGGTGCGGCTCCGGCGCGGGGAAGGGCGTGGAGGGCGGCGGCAAGCTGACGGTGTGGCTGGCCGTGGACGCCCAGGAGAGTTGGCCGGAATTGGTCCAGTCCACCAATGACCGTTTCGCCAAATCCCACCCCGGGGTCAAGGTCGAGGTCCAGTACCAGCAGTGGACGACGAAGAACCAGAAGCTGGACGCCGTCCTCGCCGGCAAGAACGTGCCCGACGTGGTGGAGATGGGCAACAGCGAGACCACCAACTACATCGTCAACGGCGCCTTCTCCACCGTCGACCCGGCCCGCTTCGACCAGTCGGACGCCTGGCTGCCGGCGCTCGCCGACGCCTGTCGCGCCAACGGCAAGACCTACTGCGTGCCCTACTACGTCGGGGCCCGGGTCGGCGTCTACCGCACCGACTACTTCGCCCGCGCCGGCGTGCCGGACGCACCGAAGACGTACCCCGAACTCCTCTCCGCCTTGGACCGCCTCAAGGCGACCTACGGCCCCGAGGACCCGAACTTCTCGGCCCTCTACATGCCCGGCCGCTACTGGAACGCGGCCATGGCCTTCGTGAAGGACGCGGGCGGCGAGATCGCGGTGAAGGACGGCGACCGCTGGAAGGCCTCGCTGTCCTCGCCGCAGTCCGTCGCCGGGCTCACCGAGTGGAAGCGGCTGATCGACACCTACTACGTCGGCGACCGGGCGAAGGACAACGGCGACCAGCCGGGCGTCGTCGGGCAGGGCCACGTGGGCGTGTTCTACGGCAACACCTGGGAGGCCGACTCGGCCACCGACGAACGCTCCGGCGGGGACCCGAAGTTGAAGGGCAAGTTCGCCACCTTCGCCTTCCCCGGCCCGTCCGGCAAGCTCCTGCCGCCGTTCCTCGGCGGCTCCACCCTCGCCGTGCCGGCCAAGTCGACGCGCAAGGAGCTGGCCGCCGACTGGATCAGGACGTTCACCGACCGGGAGTCGCAGAAGGGGCTGATCGCCGCGAACACCCTGCCCAACAACACCACCCAGCTGGCCGAGGTCGCCGCCGGCGGCATCAACGGGCCGTCCGCCCAGGCCGCGGCGACCGGGGGCTGGATGACCCCGTTCGCACCGGGCTGGACGTCGGCGGAGAAGTCCAACGTCCTGCCCGAGATGCTCGAACGGATCGCCAACGGCAAGGCGTCGGTGCAGGACGCCGCGCGCGAGGCGGACCGGCGGATCGACGAAGTGATCAATGAGCGCTGACCCGGTCCGGCGGCGCCGTCCGCTCCTGGCGTCGCTCCTGCCGCCGCGCCTGCTGCCCTACCTGCTGATCGGCCCGACCGTCCTCGCGCTCGTCCTGGTGCTCGGCTACCCGCTCGTGGACATGGTCGTCCTCGCCTTCCAGGACATGACCCGCGAGCAGCTGTTCAGCGGCGCGGCACCGCCCTGGGCCGGTCTGGACCAGTTCCGCCGGATCCTCGGCGACGGCTTCTTCTGGACGGTGGTGCTGCGCACCGTGCTCTTCACCGCGGCGTCCGTCGCCCTCACCGTGTTCTGCGGAACGGCGATCGCGCTGCTGATGCACCGCGTCTCCCCGTGGGTGCGGGCCGTCATCTCCGGGGTGCTGGTCACGGTGTGGGCGATGCCGGTCATGGTGTCCGGGGCGGTCTTCCGCTGGCTCTTCGACGCCGACTACGGGGTCGTGAACTGGCTGCTCTCCCGGCTGCCCGGGGTCGACCTGGCCCGGCACAACTGGTTCACCGACCCGTGGCAGGGCTTCGCCGTCATCGTCGCGGTCGTGGTGTGGGGCTCGCTGCCGTTCGCCGCCATCACCCTGCGGGCCGCGCTGGCGCAGGTGCCGCCCGAACTGGAGGAGTCCGCGGTGCTCGACGGCGCCCGGCCGTTGCAGGTCTTCCGGCACATCACCCTCCCGGTGATCAGGCCGGTGCTGCTCATGGTCACCACGCTGATGGCGATCTGGAACTTCGGCACCTTCAACCAGATCTGGATCATGCGCGGCGGACAGCCCGAGAGGGAGTACTACCTGCTGGGCGTCTACTCGTTCATCGAGTCGTTCGCCGTGAACCGGTACAGCGCCGGGGCCGCGATCGCGCTCGTGACGGTCGTGCTGCTGCTCGCCGGATCGGTCGTGTACCTGCGTCAGATGCTCAGGACGGGAGAGGTCGAATGAGACGGAAGCGGTCGTGGGGCCGCGACCTGCTCGGGCTGCTCGTCGCCGCGGTGATCGGGTTCCCGGTCTACTGGATGGCGCTCACGGCGTTCCGGCCCGCCACCGAAGTCCTCAGCCTGCCACCGAAGTTCTGGCCGGGCCGACCCACGCTGGACAACTTCGCCAGGGCGCTGGGGTCCGAGACCTTCTGGGCCAACGTCCGCTCCAGCGTCGTCATCGGCCTCGGCACCGTCCTGGTGTCCCTGGTCGTCGGCGCCCTCGCCGCCTTCGCCCTCGCCCGCTTCCGCTTCGCGGGGCGCAAGGCGTTCGTCGTGGTGATCCTCATCGTCCAGATGGTCCCGCTGACGGCCCTGATCATCCCGGTCTACCTGCTGCTGAACGACGTCGGGATGACCGACAGCCTCGGCGGCGTGATCCTCACCTACCTGGTGTTCACGCTGCCGTTCACGGTGTGGATGCTGCGCGGCTTCATCGCCGGGATCCCGGTGGAGCTGGAGGAGGCGGCCATGGTCGACGGCTGCGGCCGCCTCGGGGCGTTCCGCCGGGTGGTGCTCCCCCTGCTCGCACCGGGCATCGTCGCCACGTCCGTCTTCGCGCTGGTCCAGGCGTGGAACGAGTACGTCCTCGTCTACGTCCTGCTGTCCAGTCCGGACAAGCAGACGGTCAGCATCTGGCTGGTCTCCTTCCAGACCAGCTTCGGGACGGACTACGGCGGTCTCATGGCGGGCGCCACGCTGACCGCCCTGCCCGTCGTGGTGTTCTTCCTCGTCGTCCAGCGCCGGATCACCTCCGGCCTCGCCGTCGGCGCGGTCAAGGGCTGAGCCGCGTCCGGCGGACGCCTGCCCGAGGGACTGCCGGCCGGGGTCCGCGCGACCCCGGCCGGGCCTCCCCGGAACGCGGGCTCAGGAACGCGGGCTCAGGAACGCCGGCTCAGGAACGCCGGCTCAGGAACGACGGCCCGGGTCGACGGCTCAGGAACCCCCGGCCCGGCGGACGGTGAGCATGTCCTGGGTGTGGCCGATGGCGTAGCCGCCGGCGGACAGGGCGAAGTGCTCCTGGACGTAGGCGGTCAGGGCCGTACGCGAAGGGCGGGGGTCGAGGGCGGCCAGGTCGGCGACGTTGACCATGAACTCGGCGACGTCCACCGCCTCGGCCAACCGGGGCGTGCGGTAGTGGAGGTCGAGGGTCTCGAGGGCGTAGCCGTGCTCCGGGTGGCGCTCGCGCAGGCGGTCGGCGAGCGGGCCGAGGTCGTAGCGCACGCCGGTGAAGTGCGTGGCCATCCGCATGCAGGGGCTCTCCGGGTTCTGGAGCACGACCAGGAGGGTGCCGCCGGGGGCCGTCCACTCCAGGGCGCGGGTGACGGTGCCGAGCCAGTCCGCCTCGGGCACGTAGTAGAGCACGTGGGAGAGGTGGGCGAGGTCGGCCCGCTCGGGCGGGTGCGCCAGGTCGAGCGGCTCCGGGAGGATCAGGGCGTCGGGGCAGGCCGCACGGAGCTTCTCGCGCATCGCGGCGCTGGGTTCCACCGCGATCGTGCGCTCGAAGGAGCGGCCGAGGTAGGCGGTGGTGCGGCCGTCTCCTGCGCCGAGGTCCAGCAGGACCCGGCGGTGCGGCAGCGCGGCCACGACCTCGCCCAGCCGGGCGTGGGTGACCGGCTTCTCGTCCGTCCCGGCGAGGAACAGTTCGAACACCCGTCGGTACTCGGCGCTCGCCACGTCCAGCACCCGGACCGGATCCGCGTCCTTCGTGCTCGTCTCCACCTGTCGGCCTCCCCTGTTGACGGCGTGTCGGGTCGCGCCATTGCACCGCGTGGGCGCGGCGCGGGCGTGCAGGGACGTTCCTGCCCGCGTGTCGTCCACACCCCCGGCAGGCCGGGGCCCCGATTAATCGGTGGCCCAGGCTTCGCGGCCGCTCCTACAGTGTCCGCGGATCAAGAACGCCCAGGGAGCCGGACATGCGAGTGCACTACCCCCGGACGCCGCATCTGCCCTGGTCACCGGGCGCATCGGCGGACGACGTACGGACCGGGGACCTGTCCGGCCTGGCCGGCGCCGAGGTCGTCGTCACCGAGAAGCTGGACGGCGAGAACACCACGCTCTACCGCGACGGACTGCACGCCCGCTCGCTGGACTCCGCCCACCACCCGTCGCGCGCCTGGGTGAAGGGCCTCCAGGGCCGGATCGCCCCGCGCATCCCCGCCGGCCTGCGGATCTGCGGCGAGAACCTGTTCGCCCGGCACTCGATCCCGTACACCGACCTGGAGAGCTGGTTCTACGGCTTCTCGGTCTGGACGGGCGCGACCCGCGCGACCGGCGGGAGCAGCGGACCGGCCGGGAGCAGCGGACCGGCCGGGCCCGGTGGAACGGGCGGGCCCGACGGCCAGGACCGCTGCCTGGACTGGGACGACACCGTCCGCTTCCTGCGCCGCCTCGGCATCCCCACCCCCCGGGTGCTGTGGCGCGGCCGCTACGACGAGCGCTCCCTGCGCGCCCTGCGGTTGGACCTCGACCGGCAGGAGGGCTATGTGGTGCGGACGGTCCGGGGCTTCCCCCGGGCCGAGTTCGGCGAGCGGGTCGCCAAGTGGGTCCGCCCCCGGCACGTGCGCACCGACACCCACTGGATGCACGCCGCGGTGGTGGAGAACGGGCTCGCTCCGAGCTCCGCGCTCTGGGCCGCGCGCTCCGGTGCGCTGCCCGACCTCCCCGCCCTCGCGGCCGCCCTGGGCCTCCCCGAACTCTCCTGCCCGCCGGAGGAGTTGGCCGAGGTGTCGGCCCGGCTGGACGAACTGGGCCGGGGCGGCGACGCCCGGCTCGCCGGCCTGCTCGCCACCGCGCTGCGCACCGAGCGCCGCCAGTCGCTGGCACCGCGGCTGGCCGGGCCGCTCGGCCTGCGGCTCGCCCGGCGGGTCGCCGACCTGGTCGGGCTGCACCCCGCGCTCCACCGGCCGTACCCGGACGAGGACCGCCGTGCCGGGCTGGTCCGGCTCTCGGCCGCCGCCGACCTCGGGGTGCTGCACGCCGTCGCGGCGACCGCCGCCCCCGGGCGGGCGGAACGCGAGCTGGTCGACTGGTCGGCGCTGTTCGCCGAGGACGCCGGGTTGATCGACGGGGCACCGCTCGCCCGGCTGCGGGCCGGTCTGCGCGAGGCGCTGGCCGGCCTGGACGGCGACATCGCCGACCGCTGCTGGGCGCAGGCCCGCGAGGCGTACGCCCTCGGCCGGATCACCACCGCCGAGGAGGCGGTGGCGGCCACCTGGCGCCGGCGCGACGGCCGCTTCCCCCGGCTGCTCCACCTGTGCGGGCCCTCCGGCAGCGGCAAGAGCGGATTCGCCGCCGGGCTCACCGGCGTCACCGCCCGGATCAGCCTGGACGACCTGCGCGCCGCCCGGGGCTCGCGCGCCGACCAGCGCGACAACGCCGAGGTGCTGCGCGTCGGGCTGGCCCGGTTGGACGCCGCCCTGGCCACCGGCGGCACGGGCGCCACCGGCGGCACGGGCACCACCGGCGGCACGGGCACCGACGAAGGCACCACCGGCGCCGCCGGCCCCACCGCCGTCTGGGACGCCACCTCGCTCAACCAGCAGCAGCGCTCCCTCGTCCACGCCGTCGCGCAGCGCCGCGACGCCCTGGTCACCCACGTGGTGCTGGTGGTCGGTGAGGAGGAGCTGCGGCGCCGCAACGCCGTCCGGCCGCACCCGGTGCCCCCGGACGTGCTCACCGCCCAGCTGCACCGCTTCGGCCCGCCGTACCCCGGCCAGGCGCACCGCACCTGGTACGTCGGCCCCGGTGGCGCCGTGGAGGACACCGCGGGCACGCTCGACGAGCAGGAGGACTGATGCGCCCCATCGAACAGATCTGCCAGCGCATCCGCTGGGACGCCCGGTTCGACCCGGCGCGGTTCACCCTCGGTGTGCGCCAGCGCGACGACCGCACCGAGCGCGTCCCGCTGGAGGCCTTCGCCACCTCCGGCGAGATCCCCTGGCACCGGGTGCACTGGGTCGAGGCGGACGGGCTGCGGGTCTGGGACCGCGCCTCGGGCGTGGACCTGCTCGACAGCACCGAGGCCGGGCGCCGCACCGACCCGCCCCGGCTGCCCGCTCCCTTCTTCACCCCGACCACCCCGTACGCCTGGCACCCGGACGGCGGCTGGAGGCCCACCGAGCCCGTTCCGGCCACCGCGACCACCCGGGACGTCCCGACGGCCGCCGCCCTGCGCGTGGTCACCTGGAACGCCCTGTGGGACCGCTACGACGCCGACCGGATCGACACCGCCCGGCGCCGACCGCTGCTGCTCGCCGAGCTGGCGGCGGCCGGTGCCGACGTCATCGCCCTGCAGGAGGTCGAGCCCGCGCTGGTCGCCCTGCTGCTGGCGGCGCCCTGGGTCCGCGCCGGGTACACCCTGGGCGCCGACCCCCTGGGGCCGGAGATCGACGACCACGGTCTGCTGCTGCTCAGCCGGCTGCCGGTACTGGCGGCCGGACGCCACACGCTGGGCCCCCACAAGGCCGTCACCGCCCTCGCGCTGCGGACCGCCGGCGCCCCGCTGACCGTCGCCGCCGTTCACCTCAGCAGCGACCACTCCCCGGACGGAGCCGGCCGCCGCCGGGCCGAACTCGCCGGACTGGCCGAGGGGTTGGCGGGCGTCGAGGGCGAGCTGCTGCTGCTCGGGGACTTCAACGACGGCCGCTCCGGCCCGGCCGGCCCGGCCGCCGCGCTCGGCCTGCGGGACACCTGGACCGAGGTGCACGGGCCGGCCGACGACACGCCGACCTTCGACCCGACGGCCAACCCGCTCGCCGCGGTCTCCTCGCTGAGCGGCCGCCCGGGCCGGCTGGACCGCGTCCTGCACCGCGGCGACGGCACCCGCGCCACCGCGGCCGCCCTGCTCGGCGACCGCCCGGCCGAGGACGGGATCCTCCCCTCCGACCACTACGGCGTGACCGTGGACCTCGTCCTCCTCCCCGACCACGACGGTCCCGGGACCGGGACCGGGACCGGAAGCGGCCACGCCCACGGCCACGGCCACCAGGACGGCGACGGCGCACCCGGGGTCCTCGACGCCGCGCCCACCACTCGCACCGCCGTCGCCTGGCTGCCGCCCGAGGAGCACCGGCCGCCGATCCAACGGCTGCGCGAGGCGTACGACCCCCAGCTGCGCCGCTGGCCCCCGCACGTCAACCTGCTGTTCGGCTTCGTCCCGGAGGCCGAGTTCGACCGCGCCCTGCCGCTGCTGGGCGCGGCCGCCGCCGAGGTGGCGCCGTTCACCGCGCGGCTGGAGGGCGTGCACACCTTCGGCCACCGCGAGGACGCCACCGTCTGGCTGGACCCGGCCGCCGCCTCCCCCGCGCCCTGGGCGGCACTGCGGCACGCGCTGGAGCGGCGCTTCCCCCGCTGCCGCGGCCGGGCGAGCGGCTTCACCCCGCACCTGACCCTCGGACGCGCCGACGACCCGCAGCGCGTGGCCGCCGACTGCGCGGCCCGGCTCGACACGGCCCGGCTCAGTGCCGCCCCGGCCCGGGTCGGCGATCTGGT
>NZ_JBEZUT010000060.1:0-32832 GCF_040636595.1 Kitasatospora sp. NPDC036755 | reverse complement strand
GCACCGGCTCGGCCCGCTGCGGCGGAACCTGGTGCCGGAGGTCTGCTTCGGCGCCGGTGCCGGGCTGGTGGCGGGCGCGGTCGGGTACGCGGCGGTGCTGGCGGCCGCCCGCCGGTTGCGCGGCGGGCGGCCGGAGGCCCCTCGGGAGACCCTTCGGGACGTCGCTCCGAACGACCGTCAGACGGAGCGCAGTTCGGCGTAGCGGCGGAGGAACAGCGCCTCGGTGAGGGCCATCCGCTCCAGCTCCTGCGGGTCGACGCTCTCGTTGACCGCGTGGATCTGGGTGGTCGGCTCCTCGACGCCGATCAACACGATCTCGGCCTGCGGGTAGAGCGAGCGCAGCGTGTTGCAGAGCGGGATCGAGCCGCCCTCACCGGAGGCGACCATCGGGGTGCCGAAGGCCTCGGCCATCGCCTCGCCCATCGCCTCGTACGCCGGGCCGCTGGTGTCGGCGCGGAACGGAGCGCCGTTGCCCTGGCGCTCGACGGTGAGCCGGGCGCCGAGCGGGACCTGCGCCTCCAGGTGGGCGATCAGCGCGTCCTGGGCGGCCAGGGCGTCCGTGCCCGGCGCGACGCGCAGGCTGATCAGGGCCTTGGCGGTGGCCTGGACGGAGGAGGTGGCGCCGATCACCGGCGGGGCGTCGATGCCGAGGACGGTGACGGACGGGCGGGCCCAGAGGCGGTCCGCGATGGTGCCGGTGCCGGTCAGGGCGACGCCGTCGAGCACCTTGGCGTCGGCGCGGAACTGCTCCTCCGGGTACTGCACGCCCTCCCAGGTCTGGTCGGTGGTCAGACCGGCCACCGCGACGTCGCCGTTCTCGTCGTGCAGCGAGGCCAGCATCCGGACCAGGGACTGCAGCGCGTCCGGGGCGGCGCCGCCGAAGGCCCCGGAGTGGAGGTTGCCGGCCAGCGTGCTGACCGTGGCCTCGACGACCGTCATGCCGCGCAGCGAGGCGGTCACGGTGGGCAGGCCGGGGGCGAAGTTGCCGGTGTCGCCGATGACGATGGCGTCGGCGGCGAGCAGCTCGGGGTGGGCCTCGGCGTAGCGCTCCAGACCGCCGGTGCCCTGCTCCTCGGAGCCCTCGACGATGATCTTCAGGCCGACGGGGTAGACGTCGCCGTGGACCTGACGCAGCGCCCGCAGCGCCGTCAGGTGCATCAGGATGTTGCCCTTGCAGTCGGCGGCGCCGCGACCGTACCAGCGGCCGTCGCGCTCGGTCAGCTCGAAGGCGGGGCTGTGCCAGCCGTCCTCGTCCAGCGGCGGCTGGACGTCGTAGTGCGAGTAGAGCAGCACGGTCGGCGCGCCCTCGGGGCCGGGCAGCTCGCCGTAGACGGACTGGGTGCCGTCCGGGGTGTCCAGCAGCCGGATGCCGGTCAGGCCCTCGGCGGCGAAGGCGTCGGCGACCCAACGTGCGGCCTTCTCGCACTCCTCGACCGGGAACTGACGGGGGTCGGCGACCGACGGGAAGGCGACCAGCTCGGCGAGATCGGTGCGGGCACGGTCCATCAGGGACCGGACGGCGTCGGCCAGGGGCTGTGACATCGGGGCTCCGAGGGGGCGGTCCGCCCAGGGGTGGTGCGGGCGGAGGAGACGGGTTGCGGTAGTGCCGATCATAGGCGGAGCGGAACAGGGAACTCCGAGGGTGTGCCGCCCCCGGGCGGGCCCGGGGAGGCCGGGCGGTGCGGGGGACGGGGCGGCGCGGGTAACGGGGTGGTTCCGGTGAGGGGCGGCGCGCTCGACCGGTGCGGCCGGACGCATAGGATTGCTCGACGTGACTGACTCCGGAAGCTCCGATTCCCGCAGCCCGCTCGACAGCCCGGCCGAGGACGGTCCGACCGACGACGCGGCCGCCCCGCTGGACGGCGTCTGGGACGTCGTGGTGGTCGGCGCCGGCCCCGCGGGCTCCTCGGCCGCGCACGCCGCCGCGGCCCAGGGCCGCCGGGTGCTGCTGCTCGACAAGGCCGAACACCCCCGGTACAAGACCTGCGGCGGCGGCATCATCGGCCCCTCCCGGGACAGCTTGCCGCCGGACTTCCGGCTGCCGCTGCAGGACCGGGTGCACGCCGTGACCTTCGCCTACGACGGGAAGTACACCCGCACGCAGCGGTCCAAGCGGATGCTGTTCGGCCTGGTCAACCGGGACGAGTTCGACCTGCGCCTGGTGCAGGCGGCCAAGCAGGCCGGGGCGGTGCTGGTCACCGGAGTGACCGTCACCGGTGTCGAGCAGCGCGGCGGCGAGCACCGGACGGCCGTGGTCACGGCGGCCGACGGGCGCACCTTCGAGGCCCGCGCGGTGGTCGGCGCGGACGGCAGCGCGAGCCGGATCGGCCGGCACGTCGGCGTCACCTTCGACCAGATCGACCTCGGCCTGGAGGCGGAGATCCCGGTGCCGGCGCAGGTCGCCGCCGACTGGGCGGGCCGGATCCACCTCGACTGGGGCCCGCTGCCCGGCAGTTACGGCTGGGTGTTCCCGAAGACCGAGACCAGCAGCCTGACCGTCGGCGTCATCTCGGCGCGCGGCGACGGCGAGCGGACCAAGCAGTACCTCGCCGACTACATCCGCCGGCTCGGCCTGTCCGGTTTCACCCCCCGCGTCGAGTCCGGGCACCTGACCCGCTGCCGGACCGAGGACTCGCCGCTCTCCCGCGGCCGGGTGCTGGTCGCCGGGGACGCGGCCGGGCTGCTGGAGCCGTGGACCCGCGAGGGGATCTCGTACGCGCTGCGCTCCGGCCGGCTGGCCGGCGAGTGGGCGGTGAAGGTCGCCGAGGCCGGTAACGCGGCGGCGGTGCGGCGCGAGGCGCTGAACTACGCGTTCGCGGTCAAGGCCGGGCTGGGCGTGGAGATGCGCGCGGGCAAGCAGCTGCTGGACGCCTTCGAGCGGCGGCCGTACCTGTTCCACGCGGCGGTCTGCCTGGTGCCCGCCGCCTGGCGGGCCTTCGCCCGGACCACGCAGGGGCACACCTCCTTCTCCCAGGTGCTGCGACAGCACCGGGCCGCGCGGCGGCTGATGGCGATGGCCTCGCGGTAGCGGCCGCACGGCCGACGTGGCGCGGGCCGGCGCCCCTCCCCACTGCGAGGAGGGGTGCCGGCCCCGACGTCCGTGGTCGGCTGGTCAACCGGTCAACCGGCCGGCCGCCCGGGCCGGGCGGGTCCTGGCCCGAGCCCGGAGGGGGGCCGGGCGGACTACTTGAGCCCGGTGTCCAGCGCGGACATCAGGGTGCCGGACGGGGTGTCGCCGGACATCTCCCAGATCATGCCGCCGAGCAGGTTCTTCGACTTGAGGTAGGCGGTCTTCTGCGCGATCGACCAGGCGTCGTCGAAGGTCCACCACTGCCCGCCGGCTCCCGTGTAGCCGTACGTCGCGACGGACTTGGGGTCGTGGTAGACCTTCAGGTTGGAGAGGCTGGTGATCAGGTTGTTGTACCCGCGGGTACCGGCCTCGTCGCTGAACTGGCCCGGTGCGGCGCCGTTCGCCGACTGCCAGGCGCCGTTCGCGCCGCCGTCCGCGACGCTCTGCCAGCCGCGCCCGTAGAACGGGAAGCCGATGGTCAGCTTGCGCGGGTTGACCCCGGCGTTCAGGTAGGTCTGGACGGCCGCGTCGATGCTGAAGTGGTTGGGGTAGGGGTCGTTCGGGTCCTGGTAGAGGTTGGAGGCGTGGCCGGTGCGGTTCGGCTCCCAGGAGTTGTCGCTGCCCGAGCCGTGGAAGTCGTAGCCCTGGACGTTGGCGATGTCCATCGAGGTGAAGATCTTCGAGAGGTCCCAGCCGGCGGCGACCTTCGCCGGGTCGGCCGGGGTGAAGGCGGTGAGCAGCTTGTGCGAGCCGCCCAACGCGTCGAGCTGCTTGCGGAATTCGGCCATCAGCAGGGTCAGGTTGCCCTTGTCGGCGGGGCTCCAGTGGTTGCCCGGGTGGCCGTCGCCGGAGCCGGGCCACTCCCAGTCGATGTCGAAGCCGTCGAAGATGCCGGCGGCCACGCCGTCGCCTCCGGCGCCGTTGTAGGCGGGCAGGTTGCCCTTGATCCAGGTGTCGACGCAGGACTTGACGAACTTCTGGCGGGACGCGTCGGTGGCGGCGACGTCGGAGAAGTACTTGGAGTAGGTCCAGCCGCCGAGCGAGACGACCATCTTCAGGTTCGGGTACTTGGCCTTGAGCTTCTTCAACTGGTTGAGGTTGCCGCGGAGTTTGCCCCAGCCGTCGTCGGCCACGCCGTCCACCGACTGGTCGGCGCTCATCGGCCGGCCGTAGTCCGCGTCGGCGTCACCGGCGCCGGTGCCCTGGTCCGGGTCCTCGGGGTTGCCGGTGGTGCCCTTGGTGACGCCCGCCATGCAGGTCAGGTTTACCGGATCGATGTTCTCGAAGGCGTAGTTGATGACGTCCAGCTTGGCGGCGGCGCCCGAGGTGTCCAGGTTCTTGACGAAGTACTGGCGGCCGTAGATGCCCCACTGGACGAAGTAGCCGACCCGGGCGTACTTCCCGGCGCCCACCAGGTCCGAGGTGGTCACGGCGAGCGGGGCGGAGGCGGGGGAGGCGTTGTCGGCGGCGTCCCGGGCCTTCACGGTGAACGTGTAGGCGGTGGACGGCGAGAGGCTGCCGACGGTCGCGCCGAGCGTGCCGCCGGTGACCGTGGCCACCAGGGTGCCGCCCTGGTAGACGTCGTACGCGGCGACCCGGACGTTGTCGGTGGCGGCGTTCCACGCGAGCGTCACGTCCGTCGAACCGACCGCCGTGGCCCGGAGGTTGCCCGGTGCGGTGGGCGGTGAGGTGTCGGTGGACGGGTCGAAGGTGGACGCCGTGACGGACGGGCTGAGCGGGCCGGTGTTGCCGCGGCTGTCCTTGGCGCGGACGGTCAGGGTGTACGAGGTCGCCGGGGTGAGGCCGCTGACCAGCGCGCTGGTGGACGGGCTGGAGGCGAGCACGGTGCTGCCGCTCAGCACGTCGTAGGAGGTGACCGGGAAGTCCCCGCCGGTGGCGGCCGGCCAGTTCAGGGCGAGCGTGTGCGCGGTGGACTCGGCGACGGTCGGGGTGCCCGGAGCGGACGGCGGGACGTCCGCGGAGCCGTCGCACTTGTCGCCGTTGATGCGGCAGTTGAGCGGGGTGGAGACCGGGCCGTTGCCCACGAACCAGAAGCTGTACGGCTCGGTGGTGCCGTGCGCGTTGACGGTGGAGTTGTAGAACGCCGCCGTGGCGGTGACGTGCCGGCCGTTGACGGTGGCGGTGCCGTTGTAGGTGTTGCCGATGGTGACGCCGGCCGGGAGGTCGAACTCCAGGCTCCAGCCGCTCACCGCGGTCGCGTTGTCGTTGTGGACGATGTAGGTGCCCTGCCACCAGGAGCCGTTGTCGGCCGTGGTGAAGGTGGCGGTGAGCTTCCCGGCGGCGTTCGCCGGGGTGGCCAGCGCGGTGAGCGCGGCGAGCGGCAGGAGCAGGACGGAGAGCAGTGCGAGCAGTCTGCTGCGCACGCGCGGGCGCCCGGCCCGGGATCGAGCGGACATGGTTCTCCCTGTGGCTGTGGGGGTTGAACAGGGTGACGTAGAACCTTGGTTGATCCGTAGGCGATCGATGCCTGCGCCGTGGGGAGGCGAGGCATGGGAACTGTAGGAGGACTGGACCAATGCGTCAACAGGTCTGTACCACTTGGGAGTTGCTCCCGGTGGGCCCCGTCGACCCGTGCCGGTCTCCGCTGCTTCCCGGCGTTCCTCGCCGTCCCCTGGCTGTTTCCGTCCGCTCCCCGCTGCCTTGCTACTCCCGGACGATCGCCAGCGCCTCGATCTCGATCAGCACGTCGGGCCGGAACAGCGCCGCCACCTGCACGGCGGAGGAAGCGGGCGCCGGAGCGGAGCCCAGGTACTCGTCACGGATCTCGCGGACGACGGGGAGGTGGGTGATGTCGGTCATGAAGTAGGTGAACTTCACGACGTCCTCGAACCCGGCCCCGGCGGCCGCCAGGCAACGGCGCAGGTTCTCGAAGACCTGCCGCACCTGCGCCTTCGGGTCCCCCGCGCCGACCAGGTTCCGGTGCTCGTCGAAGGGGATCTGCCCGGACACCTGGACCAGCCGGCCGCTTCCGGTGACGACCTGGGTGTAGCCGGTGCCGGGCGCGACCCCGGGCGGCTCGGTGATGTGGGTGAGGTGAGAGGAGGTCATGGGACGGATCCTGATCCATGCCCCCGCGGGCCCGCAACCCCGGCCCGGTGCCGTGCGGGGCGCCGGTTCGGTGCTGTGCGCGGCACCGGTTGGGTGCGGGGTAGGGCGCCGGTTCGGGGTTGCGGGCGGCACCGGTTGGGTGCGGGGTGCGGCGCCGGGCCGGTGCCGGGTTCGGCGCCGGTCCGCTCTGGCCGAGGGGCGGGTGGGCGTGCCAGAGTCGTCCGGGCGTCGTCCGGGCACCTCCCGGACCGCACCCGCTGTCCGACCCACCCTCAGCCGGAAGGCAGGCCCCGCCGATGACCAGCGCAGCGCCCCTCGTCCACGTCAGCACCGCCGACGCCGTCACCACGCTCACCCTCGACTCGCCGCACAACCGCAACGCGCTCTCCACCCGGCTGATGGCCGAGCTGCACGCCGGACTGGCCTCCGCCGCGGCCGACCCGGAGGTCCGCGCCGTGGTGCTCGGGCACACCGGCAAGGTGTTCTGCGCGGGCGCCGACCTCTCCGAGGCGACCGGAGCGGACCCGACGGTCGGCCCGCGCGGCCTGGTCGAGCTCCAGCGGGCGATCGTGGACTGCGCGAAGCCGGTGATCGCCGTGATCGACGGGCACGTCCGGGCGGGCGGCCTGGGCCTGGTCGGCGCGGCGGACCTCGCGGTCGCCGGACCGGCCTCGACCTTCGCCTTCACCGAGGTGCGGCTCGGCCTCGCCCCCGCCGTCATCTCGCTGCCGCTGCGCCCGAAGCTGGACCCGCGTGCCGCCTCCCGCTACTACCTCACCGGTGAGGTCTTCGACGCCGCCGAGGCCGCCCGGATCGGGCTGATCACCAGCGCCGCCGACTCCGCCGAGTCCACCGGCACGGTGCTGAAGGGACTGCTGGACGCGCTGCGTCTGGGCTCCCCGCAGGGACTGGCGGAGTCCAAGCGGCTGGCCAACGCCGAGGTGGTGCGCTCCTTCGAGCGGGACGCGGACGAGCTGGTGGAGCTGTCGGCGCGGCTCTTCGGCTCGGAGGAGGCGCAGGAGGGGATGCGGTCGTTCCTGGAGAAGCGGCCCGCGCGCTGGGTGCGCTGACGGCGGGACGGCGGCGCGGTCGCGGAGGGCCGGGCGCGGCGGCCGGTGGCGGATTGCCCCGGGGCGCGGGGGTTCGCCCGGGGGCGTCGCCGCCCCCGGGCGTCACGGGCGCTCATCCGCGTCGGCGCCACTACCGGTCACTACCAGCGGACCGCCGCGGCGTCGCTCCAGAGGCCGAGCAGGTCCTGGTCACCGACGGCCTTGATCCCTCCGGCCCGCTCGGCGGAGAGCCGGTTCCAGAGCAGCAGGTAGAGCTCGTGGGCGGGGCCGGTGACGGTGAGGTCCGCCGGCGCGGAGGTCTCGCCGGTGGTGACGGCCGGCGCCTCCTGGGTGATCGTCAGCCGCCAGGAGCCGGCCCCGTCGGTGGCCCGGAGCTGGAGGGTGCGCAGCCGGTCGCTGCGCAGGATCGAGCGGCTGCCCGTCATGAAGCCGCGCACCAGTTCGTCGACGCCGTCCAGGGCGAGGGCGGTGTCCACGACCGGACCGGGCACCCCGGCGGCGGCGTCGGCGTCGTGGCGGTGAACGGCGGTCTCGTGTGCCTGTCGGCGGGCCCAGAAGGCCAGTGGAGCGGGTGCCGGCAGGAAGCTCCAGCACTCGAGGTCGGCGGGCGCCGCGGTGAGGATGTCCACCAGGGCGGCGTGGCCCTCGCGGTACCAGTCGAGCAGTGCGGCGTCCGGGGGCACCGGGCCGATGGCGGCCCGCGCGCCCGCCTCGTCCAGCGGCGCCCGCAGGCCCCGGGAGACGATGGCGCCCGCCCAGCGGTGGACGTGGCCGACGTGTCGCAGCAGGTCCGCCAGCTGCCACTCCGGGCAGGTCGGTACGGGGGCGGACCGCTCGGTGCGGGCCGCGGCCTCGGCGAGCCGGGTGCCCTCCAGATGCAGCGCGTCGATGTGCTCGGTGATCTCCATGGGACGGAGTCTCCCACCGGGGGCCGACCGCCGGTCGCGGATTTCGGACCTTCCTCCGGGCCGGATCGCGCGTGTCCGCGAGGGCGCGTGGCCGATGTCCTCGTGGCCGCCGTGCGGGGGCGGCTCCCGGGGGTGTGCCCGCGGCCGTTTCCCGCGGGTGCCTCCCGACGGACGGGCGCACGCTACGGGCCGGTAACGTGAGCGCATGCCGATAACCCGCACCCTCGTCTCAGCCGTCAGGACCGGTGGTCGCCGCGCCGCCGGGCGCCTCGTCCACCGGGGTTGGCGCTGGGTGCAGCGGATCGGCGCGGTCACCAACCGCAACCCGGGGCCGTACCGGTTCGGCGAGCTGGGGGACGGCACGACGTTCAGCTTCCCGCTCGGGGCCGTCTTCAACGAGCAGTGGATCACGGTCGGGCCGTTCTCGATCATCGGTGAGCGGGTCACCATCAGCGCCGGGTTCCTGCCCGGGCTGGACCTCGGGCCGGAGCCGATCGTGCGGATCGGCGGCGGCTGCGTGATCGGCCGGGACAGCCACATCGTCGGTCACCAGTCGATCGTCATCGGCGACGACGTGTGGACGGGGCCGGGCGTGTACATCAGCGACCAGGCGCACGAGTACCGGGACACCGAGCTGCCGATCGGCAAGCAGTGGCCGCGCAACGAACCGGTGGAGATCGGTGCGGGCAGCTGGATCGGCACCGGCGCGGTGATCCTGCCCGGGGCGCGGATCGGCCGCAACGTGGTGGTCGCGGCCGGGGCCGTGGTGCGCGGTGAGGTGCCCGACCACAGCGTGGTCGCCGGGGCGCCGGCCAAGGTGGTGCGCCGCTGGACGGAGGAGGAGGGCTGGCAGCCGCCGCTGCGCCACGACGCGCCGCAGCCGGTGCCGGACGGCGTGACCGCGGAGCAGCTGCGGGCCCTGGTCGGCTGGGACCTGAGGCTGCCGGGGGAACAGGGCTGAGCCTCCGCGCCCGGTCCGTTCCGTCCGGCCGCGGGGGCGTCGGCCGGCCTACGGCTGTCGGTGGCCAGTGGCGGCCTGTTCGGCGGTGCGGGCGGCGATGGCGGCGGTGATCCGCGGGACGTCGGCGGGGCGCGCGGGATCCAGGCCGGTCAGCGCGGCGATCCGGCGCAACCGGTAGTCGACGGTGTTCGGATGCAGGTGCAGGGCGCTCGCGGTGAGCCGGCGGTTCAGGCCGCCGGCCAGATGGGTGTGCAGGGTGATGAGCAACTCCCCGAATTCGGCGAGGGGTTCGAGCAGTGCGGCGAGCCGGGAACGGGCCTGGCTGGGGCGGGTGAGCTGGTACTCCAGCAGGACGTCGTCCAGTCGGTGCAGGCCGGGTGGTCGGCCGAACGCCCGCGCCACGTCGAGGACTTCATAGGCGAGGGCGGCCGCGCCGGGCACTTCGGCGGGGGCGGCCGAGGCGGCTCCGGCCAGGACCGGGGCGCCGGACGCCCGGGCCGCCGCGGCGAGGGTGGCGGCGATGCGGGGCCAAGGCGGTTCGTCGGCGCCGTGCCCGTCGCCGCCCTGTTCGCCGCCGCCCTGTTCGTCGGCGCCCTGTCCGTCGGCGCCCTGTCCGTCGTTGTTGTGCTCGTTGCTGCGCTTCCCGCCGGTGCGGTCCTCGTCGGCGCCGGTCCGGTTCGGGCCGGGTGGCGGTCCGAACGGGACGAGCACCAGGCCACCCGTGGGGGTGAGCGCGGTGAGCGCCGACTGCCGGGTGCGGTGGTCGAGTTCGGCCTCGAACCGGCGGAGCTTGCGGAGGGCGGCGATGCCCGGGTCGACGCCGGGGGAGTGCTCGTCGGGGTGGTCGGCGAGAGCCAGGCAGAGTACGGCGTACCCGGTGGGCAGCCGGAGCCCGGCACGGCCGGCGGCCTCGTCGGCGGGGGTGCCCGCGAGCAGCGCGCCGAGCAGGGAGTGCCTGGCCGAGCCCCGCCGGTCGGCGCTCGGGCGGCGGCCGTCCAGGTATCCGGCCCCCGCGGCGGTGGCGACCCGGCGGAGCTGGTCGAGCAGCAGCCGGTTGAGGACGAGCAGGTCGGCGGCGTCGCCGTCCCGGGCGTGCCTCGTGGCGAACTCCCAGCAGGTCTCCAGTCCGAGGTGGTGGGCGAGCAGGACGGCGTCCAGCGGAAGGCCCTCCTCGGCGCGCCGGGCGGCGGCCGCCCGGACGGCGGCGTACTCCTCGGCGGCGGCGGGGAGTCCGGTCCGCACGGTGTGGGCGAGGGCGCGGATGCGGCGCTCGGTGTCCCGGGTCAGCTCGCCGGCGAGTTGTTCGCGGGGCAGCCGGCGGTAGACCGGTACCCTCTCCAGCAGCGCGGCGACCACGGTCTCGGCCAACTCCCGTGCACCACCGAGCAGTCGCTGATCGGCCGGGATCCCACCGACCACCGGGACGCGCCAGTCCGGCGCGCGGTCGGAGGTGTGCGAGGAGGCGCTCGGAGAGGCGTTCGGAGAAGTGTGCGGGGAGGTGTCGGGGGAGGCGTTCGGGGGCGGGCAGTGGGGTGCGTTGTGACCGGTCACAGAGAACACCGTCCAGGTCTGGGAAACGCCCAAGGGCCGGGCCGGAGGGGCGACCGCATGATGGAGCCCTCGGGTTACCTGTTGGTAACAAACTTCCGCCGTGGAGGCAACAGTTGAGAACCCCACTTCTCCGCTTCTCCGCAACTCCCGGACTCGGCAGGGGCGGTGGCGCGCTGGGCGTGCTGCTGCTGGCCGGGGCGCTGCTGGTCGGCGCGACCGCGTCGCCGGCGGGCGCGGCTCCGTCCCCGTCGGTCACCGCTCCCGTCGGCGCCGCGCGCGTCGGCACTGCTCCCGTCGACGCGCCCGTCGCCGCCGCGCCCGCGGGGGCCGGTGCCGCGGCCGAACTCCCGCCGGACGGCGACACGGTGGCCTCGCCGCCCGGCGCCAACGACTGGACCTGCCGGCCGAGCACGGCACACCCCGACCCGGTCGTCCTGGTGCACGGCACCTTCGCCAACCGGTACGAGAACTGGCTGGTGCTCTCTCCGCTGCTGAAGAGCCTGGGGTACTGCGTCTTCGCCCTCGACTACGGGACCGTTCCCGGCGTCACCTCCAGCGGCAGCGGCCTGCTGCTGCCGATCGGCGGCCTCGGGCCGGTGCCCGAGTCGGCGGCCCAACTCGGCCGGTTCGTCGACCTGGTGCGGACCGCGACCGGCGCCGCCAAGGTCGACATCGTCGGGCACTCGCAGGGCGGCATGATGCCGAACTACTACCTCAAGTTCCTCGGCGGCGGGGCCAAGGTCGGCCGGATGGTCGGGCTGGCGCCGTCCAACCACGGCACGACGCTCGACGGCATCACCAACCTGCTGCCGTACTTCCCGGGCGTCGCGGACGTCGTCTTCACGCTCTGCCAGGCCTGCCGGGATCAGGCGGTGGGCTCCGACTTCAACAAGCTGATGGCCTCCCGGCCGGACACCGTGCCGGGCGTGAGCTACACGGTGGTCTCGACGGTGCTCGACGAGGTCGTCACCCCGTGGCGCACCCAGTTCCTCAGCGGGCCGGACGTCGACAACGAGGTGGTGCAGCAGCACTGCCCGATCTCGCTGGTGGAACACGTCGGGGTCGCGTTCTCGCCGACGGTGCTGCACCTGGTGACCAACGCCCTGGACCCGGCCCACGCCACGCCGGTGTTCTGCGGGTGACGCGGCGGCGGTGCTCCCACCCCGGGGCGGGAGCACCGTCCTTCGCCGGCGCGCGGGTCGCGGGCGCGTCGGTCCCGCAGGTTCGCGGGCTCGTCGCTTGTCAGGGCATGGTGCGGAAGGTGACGACGGCGGTGGTGCCCTTCGGCCGCACCTCGTACGTGCCCGGAGTGTCGAGCAACGCGGCGTCGTAACGGGCGAGTTCCACGCCGTCGACGGCGGCCGTCCCGGCGAGGCAGACCAGGAGGGCGGTGCTCCCGTCCCAGACGTCGACCGGGACGGCCGTATCGGCTGCGGCGGTCAGGTCCACCGTGGCCTCGATCCGCCCGCGGCGCGTCATCACGTTGAAGTCCACCACCGGGCCGGCCGACAACCGGCAGTCGGTGGTGGCGTCACCGGAGAAGGCGAACGGCCGGAGCGGGATGTCGACCGGCTGCTCGACGCCGTCGACGGTGAGCACCATGCCGGCGCCCTCGACCAGGGTGATCACCCGGTCGATCCCGGGGAACGGGGAGAACGGCCCGGCGGTGGCGACGTCCGCCAGGCTGACCCGCCAGTCGAAGGCGTCCAGCCCGGCTCCGGCCGGGAATCCGGCGACCTCCCTGGTCACCCCGCCCCCGTTGAGCCACGCCGTCGCCGGACGTTCGCTCGCCCGCATTACCTGGAAGCGTTCGCTGGTCGTCATGGCCCCGCATCCTGTCACATGGCGGATGACGGATAACAGATGACAGATTTCATCATCTGTCATCCGTCATCTGTCTGTTGTCGTCTGTCCGTTGTCGCCCGTCGCCCGTCGCCCGTCGGCTGTCAGCCCGTCACCGGTCGTCCGTCGTCCGGCGCCCGACCGTCAGCGGCAGGAGTGCCGCCACGGTGGCCGCGAGCGCGACCGTGGTGAGGGCCAGTGGCAGCCCGGCCGCGTCGGCGAGGAAGCCGATCACCACTGGGCCGATCAGCATCCCTCCGTAGCCGAGCGAGGAGGCGAACGCGACGCCCTGCGGCCCGCCCGCCGCCCCGGCCCGGGCGATGGCGAGCGGAAAGAGGTTGGCCAGGCCGAGGCCGACGAGCACGAACCCGCAGATCGCCACCGGCACCGCCGGCGCCAGGGCGGCGATCAGCATGCCGGCCGCCGCCGTCAGCCCGCCGAGCAGCATCAGCCGGTCCTGGCCGAGCCTGATGGACAGCCAGGTGCCGCCGACCCGTCCGCCGGCCATCGCGAAGGCGTACGCGCCGTATCCGGTGGCGGCCACCACGGAGCTCGCCCGCACGTCGTCGGTGAGGTGGAGCGTGGCCCAGTCGGCGATCGCACCCTCGCCGTACGCGGTGCAGAGCGCGGTGAGGCCGAGCAGCAGTACGAGCAGTCGGGTCCGGATGCGGGCCGAGCCCGCGTCCGGGCCCCCGGCGTCGGCCGGCCCCGTCGAGCGGTCAGCCCGGTCAGCCCGGTCAGCCCGGTCCGGCCCGACCGGCGCCGCCGCCGGGCTGCGCAGCAGGACGATGCCCGCGCCGACGGTGACGGCCATGCCCAGCACCGCGCTGAGCGCGAGCGCCCACGCGGTGCTCAGCGGGCCGGCGAGCAGCCCGCTGACGCCGGTGCCGACCAGCCCGCCGAAGCTGTATCCGGCGTGGAAGCTGGGCATCACGGGCCGTCGCAGCTGCGCCACCAGGTCGACGGCGGCGCTGTTCATCGCGACGTTGGCCCCGCCGTACCCGGCGCCGAACAGCAGCAGCACCCCGCCGAGGGCGGCGACCGAGTGGGCGTGTGCGGGGAGCAGTACGGCGAGGCTGAGCAGGGCGAGCGAGCCGACGGTCACCGGGCGCGAGCCGTACCGAAGGCAGAGCCGGCCGATCATCGGCATGGTGAGGACGGCGCCTATGGACAGGCAGAGCAGGGCGAGTCCGAGGGAGCTGTGCGAGGCGTCGACCTGGCTGCGGACATCCGGGATGCGGACGACCCAGGCGGCGAAGAGGAAGCCGTCGACGGCGAAGAACGCGGTGAGGGCGACACGTGCAGGACCCCAGGGGCTGTCGGCCACCGGGGGTGTGCTGCGAGACTGGGGGGAGGATTGGTCGGGACGAGTGCGTGAACCGATTTTGTTTCGAAGCGACACAAAGTCACAATAGGGGCGTGCAGCTCTCACCATCAAGCCCGAGGCCCGGTAGCGGGAACGACTCCGACGCGCAGCGCGACAGCCACCGTCGCGCGGCTCCCGACCGGGGCCGGACGCTGCTCGGCCCGGCGCTCTCCCTGATCCACACCGGCCAGACGCCGACCCGCTCGGCACTCACCCGCGCCCTGGACGTCACCCGGGCCACCGCCGGTGCGGTCACCGCCGAACTGGAGGCGCTCGGCCTGATCACCGTGGACTCGCGCCCGGCCGGTGGCGGTCGCGGCCGCCCGTCGCACCGGCTCGCGATCGACCCGCAGGGTCCGGTCGTGGTCGCCGGCCAGATCCATGCCGACGGACTGAGCGTCACCCTGGCCGGCCTCGGCGGACTGCTCGACCCACCCGTCCACCTGCCGCTGCCCGCCGCCACCGACCCGGTCCGGATGCTGCGTGCCGTCGCGGTGGCCGGCGCCGAGCTCGCCCGCGCGACCGACCGCCGCTGCCTGGGCGCCGCGCTCGCGCTGCCCAACCCGGTCACCGAGCCGGACGGCACCGCCCTCGCCGCGCTGCACTTCGCCTGGCCCAGCGGAACCCCGGTCGCCGACCTCTACGACGTCGAGGTCGGACGCGCCGACCACGGCCCGAACGCGCTGCGCCCGCTGCCCACCGCGATCGCCAACGACGCCAACCTGGCCGCGCTCGCCGAGTACCGGCACGGCGCCGGTCGCGGTGCCCGCCACCTGCTCTTCGTCACCTCCGGCCACCGCGGCGTCGGCGGCGCGCTGGTCATCGACGGGCACCTGCACACCGGCAGCGCCGGCCTCGCCCTGGAGGTCGGCCACCTGACCGTCGATCCGCAGGGCCGGCCGTGCGTGTGCGGCAACCGGGGCTGCCTCAACTCCGAGACCGACCCCGACGCGCTGTTCGCGGCCGCCGGACTCACCCCGGAGCCGGGGCGCCCGCTGCTCGACCAGGCCGGCGAGCTGTGCCGGGCGGCCGCGACGGACGACCGGGCGCGGGCGGCGGTGGAGCACGTCATCGACCGCCTCGGGCTCGGCCTGGCGGGCGTCGCCAACATCCTCAATCCTGACCGGGTGGTCCTCAGCGGACTGCACCTCCACCTGCTGGAGGCCGCGCCCGACCGGCTGCGGTCGGTGGTCGCCGAGCGCAGCCTGTGGGGGCGCAGCGGGCGGGTGCCGATCGTCGGCGCGGAGCTGGCGCACGGCGCGCTCGCGGGAGCGGCCGAGCTGGGCTGGGGGCCGTACCTGGCGGATCCGCAGTCGGTGCCGGTCCTGCCCTGACGGCGCGGGTCCTGCCCCGATGGCGGCGACCGGGCCTGACGGCGATAAGCGGAAGCTGGGCCATCGAAAAAAGTCACTTATCGTGACTCTCGTACACTCGTAGTGACCAGCGGGGGGTCACCACGAGGGAGACAGCGACCATGAGCATCCAGCCGGGCATCCAGCCGACCGGTGACGTCGACCGCTCCGACCCGGAGTACCGAGCCTGGCTCAAGGAGGCGGTGCGCAAGGTCCAGGCCGACGCCAACCGCTCCGCCGACACCCACCTGCTCCGCTTCCCGCTGCCCGCGGAGTGGGGGATCGACCTCTACCTCAAGGACGAGTCCACCCATCCGACCGGCTCGCTCAAGCACCGGCTGGCCCGCTCGCTCTTCCTCTACGGGCTCTGCAACGGCTGGATCCGGCCGGGCAAGCCGGTGATCGAGGCCTCCAGCGGCTCGACCGCCGTCTCCGAGGCGTACTTCGCCCAGCTCGTCGGCGTGCCGTTCATCGCGGTGATGGCCAAGAGCACCAGCCAGGCCAAGATCGACCTGATCCAGTTCCACGGCGGAGAGTGCCACCTGGTCGAGCGTTCCGACGAGGTGTACGAGGCCTCCGCCCGGCTCGCCGAGGAGACCGGCGGGCACTACATGGACCAGTTCACCTACGCGGAGCGGGCCACCGACTGGCGCGGCAACAACAACATCGCCGAGTCCGTCTTCGCCCAGCTGCGCCTGGAGCCGCACCCCGAGCCGGCCTGGATCGTGGCCACCGCCGGCACCGGCGGCACCTCGGCGACCATCGCCCGGTACGTGCACTACATGCAGTACGACACCCGGATCTGCGTCGCGGACCCGGAGAACTCCTGTTTCTTCGACGGCTGGGTGCACCACGACCCGGACGCCCTCTGCGAGAGCGGCTCGCGGATCGAGGGCATCGGGCGGCCGCGCATGGAGCCGAGCTTCGTCCCGGGGTCGATCGACCGGATGATGAAGGTGCCGGACGCCGCGTCGATCGCCGCGGTGCGGGTGCTGGAGCAGGTGCTCGGCAAGAAGGCGGGGGCCTCCACCGGGACGGGCCTGTGGAGCGCGCTGCGGATCGTCGCGGAGATGCGGGAGGCCGGGCGGACGGGCAGCGTGGTCGGTCTGATCTGTGATCCGGGGGACCGCTACCTGGACAAGTACTACTCGGACGACTGGCTGGCGGGCGAGCGGATCGACATCGCGCCCTACCGGGCGGCGCTGGAGTCCTTCCTGGCCGGCGGCGCCTGGGCGGGCTGACGGGGCGGGCTGACGGGGCGGATGGCGGCCGACGGCGAACAACTGACAGCTGACGGCGAACAGCTGACAGCTGACAGATTTCAGAGTCTGTCATCTGTCAGCTGTCATTCGTCACCCGTTCGCCGTCGCCCGCCGCACCACCGCGCCGAGGAAGAGCACCACGACCAGTCCGGCCGGCAGCAGCAACCCGCCCGCCGCGCCCGGCAGCAGAACTCCCGTGCCCGTCCGAACGGCCCCGCGCCGCAGCCGAGTTCCCCGCCCGCGGTGCTACGGCAGCGACGCCGTCGGCAGGTCCGCCGGAACGAGCAGCTGGAGTTCCTCCGTGGACGGGTCTGCGAGGTGGGCGACCCGGACCGCGTGTCGCTCGACCATGGTCTCGAAGACCTGCCGCGCGGTGCGCCCGTTGCCAAAGTTGGGGCCGCGCTCCAGTCCGCCGAAGTGCTCCAGCAGGGCCTTCTCCGTGTCCTCCGAGAGCGCGTACTCGTGTTCGGCGCACTGTGCCCGGGCGATCTCCAGCAGCTCGTCCGCGGTGTAGTCGGGGAAGCTGATGGTGCGTGAGAATCGTGACGAGACACCGGGGTTGGCGGAGAGGAAGCGCTCCATCTCGGCGGTGTAGCCCGCCACGATGACGACCACCTCGTCCCGGTGGTCCTCCATCAGCTTGACCAGGGTGTCGATCGCCTCGCGCCCGAAGTCCCGCGCCCCGTCCTCGGGCGCGAGCGCGTACGCCTCGTCGATGAAGAGCACTCCGCCGCGAGCCCGGTCGAAGGCGGCCGCGGTGCGGATCGCCGTGGAGCCGATGTGCTCGCCGACCAGGTCCACCCGGGCCACCTCGACCAGGTGCCCGCGCTGGAGCACGCCGAGCGAGGCGAGGATCTCGCCGTAGAGCCGGGCCACGGTCGTCTTGCCGGTGCCCGGTGCCCCGGTGAAGACCAGGTGGCGGCGCAGCGAGGGCGCCTTGAGCCCGGCCTGACGGCGGCGCCGGCCGACCGAGATCAGGTCGATCAGGGTGCGCACCTCCTGCTTCACCGTGGCCAGCCCGACCAGCGAGTCCAGTTCGGCGAGCGCCTCGTCGGCGGGCCGGCAGTCCGGGATCGGCGCGATCGCCGACGAAGCGGCCGCGGACGGTGCGAGCGGTGCGGCCGCGGTCAGTTGGGCCGTCCGCGGCGCCGGTACGTCGGTGGATCCGAAGGACGGCCCCAGCGCCGGACCGCGCCCGACTCCGGTCCCCGGCCCGGCGCCGCCACCGGGCGGTCCGGGAGCGGCCGGCACCGGTGCGGCCGCGACGTCGTCCGAGATGCACCCCTCGGTGACCGGCCCCGGTTCGGAGAACTCGAAGCCCGCCCGCTGGTTGTGCTCCGCCCTGCACCGGGTGAGCTGGGTCCGGCAGCCGTCGATGATGTGGAAGCCGAAGCCCTTGCCCTGGGAGACCCGGCAGTCCTCGAAGGTGCCCCGCCCCTGCGCCGAGACGTACACCCCGGCGTCCGTGCTGGCCCGTACGGTGCAGTCGCGCAGCACGGGGTCGGCGCCCTTGGTGACGATCACGCCGGTGGCCACGTCGGAGATCTCGCAGTCGGTGAGCAGTCCGCCGCTGCCGTGGTCGCGGAACCAGAGCCCGGTGCCCGCCTCCTGGACCCGGCAGGAGGCCAGGGAGACGGTGGCCCCGCCGCTGACCGAGACCGCCGAGCTGCGGATTCGGCTGAACGAGCAGCCTTCGGCGGTGGCGGCGGAGTCCCGGTCGAGGACGAACAGGGCGTCCGGCAGGTCGTGCAGTGAGCAGTCGGTGAGGGTCAGCCGGGCGCCGTCGCTGACCCACAGCGCCGGGTACTCGCCGGTCGAGCCGTGGATCTGGCAGGACTCGGCGACGGCCTCGGTGCCCTGGTCCCAGACCGACAGCGCCCCGCGCCCGAAGTCCCGGACGGTGCTGTTCGCGAGGCTCAGCCGGGCGCGTCCGCGCAGGTCGGCGCCGTTCTCGGGCAGGTCGTGCACCCGGCAGCCGGTGAGCACCAGCTCGGCCTCGCCGTCCAGGGTCAGGCCGTTGCCGGTGACCCGGTGGATCTCGCAGTCGACCAGCCGCCCGCCCGCCTGCGCCTCGGCCTGCACGCCGCTGCCGCGGATCTCGTAGATCTCGCAGCCGGTCAGCTCGGCCGCGCTGCCGGGGTCGGAGAGCAGGACACCGGCGCCGGAGGCGTGGTGGACGCGGCAGCGTTCCAGGGCGGCGGTGGCGCCGCCGAGGACGGCCAGTCCGGCCTGGCCGGCGGCGGCGACCTCGCAGTCCTCGAAGGCGGCGGCGGTGTCGGCGCCGCGCAGCCGCAGCCCGAGCCCGCCCGGGTTGGTGACCACACAGCCGCGCAGGGTCGGCCGGGCGCCGCCGGTGACCTCGATCCCGGTGGCCGAGCGGGTCTCGACCCGGCAGCCGCTGAAGGACGGGGTCGCCTCCGGCCCGGTGACCAGGACGGCCGGGGTGGAGCTGTCGCCGCCCTCGACCACCAGGTCGCGCACGGTGGCGGCGGCGGTCACGGTGAGGGCCACCCCGGAGGGCGGGTCGATCCGGACCGTTCCCGGGCCCTGGGCCGGGACGATCGTCACCGGCTTGTCCAGCAGGACGTTCTCCCGGAAGGTGCCCGGACGGACGGTCACGGTGTCGCCCGGTTCGGCGGCGGCCAGGGCCTCCGCGAGCGTGTCGTACTCGCCCGCGCGGCGACGCCAGCGGGATGCGCTGTCCTGGGTGACCCGGACCCTGTGCTCAGCCATGACGGTCTGTCGTCCCCACCTTCGTCGAGCCGGCGATCAACGGGCCGAACGCGCGGGGGTGCGCGGGCCGTCCGCCCACCGTAGCGCGCCCACGTGGGTGGTCCGGCCGCCCGCGGTCGCGCGGACACCGGTAGCGCTCAGTGCTGCCACAGGTTCCGACCACTTGTTTCAACGAGCACGCACAGCGGTGGTTCCGTCCGGGGCGCGCCGGTTTCGGAGCGCGGGGCCCCTCCTGCGGCGGTGGGTGCTCCGATGCGCCCCGCCGTCCGGAGCGAACGGTCGGCACCGGGCAGCCGGCACCGGGCAGTCGATGCCGGATGGCCGGTGCCGGATGGCCGGTGCGGGCGGGCCCGCACCGGGTGGCCCGCACCGGCAGGTCGCGGTCAGTGCCCGTCGGCGGGCCAGTGCGCCCCGTCCTCCAGCACCTCGACCTCGTCGCCCAACCGCAGCGTGCCGAGCGCGTCGCCCTCGACGTCGGCCGGCCGCTCGGGGATCAGGTTCTGTCCGAACGCGGCCTTGCGCAGCAGCCGGTGGTGCCGGGCCAGAGTGCGCAGCGGCTCCTTGCCCCGCCGCTCGCCGGTCTCCTGGTCGGTGGTGGTGATCACGCAGCGGCCGCAGGGCTTGACCACCTTGAAGGCGACCGAGCCGATCCGGATCCGGCGCCAGGTGTCCTCGGCCCACGGCTCGGCGCCGCCGACCACCACGTTCGGGCGGAAACGTTCCATCGGCAGGGTCTCGTGGCCGTCCGGGTTCTCGGCGGCGATCAGCTCGTTGAGCCGGTCCAGGGAGGCGGTGGTGGTGAGCAGCAGCGGGAAGCCGTCGGCCATCGAGACGCTGCCGCCGGCCTCGCCGAACTCGGGGTCGACCGGCCGGGCGCGGGGGTCGTCCAGGTGCACCAGGCGGTAGTCGCCGAGGTGTTCGGCGATCCACTGGTGCGCCTCCTTCGCGGCCTCGGCGGCGCGGAAGCGGGTGCCCCAGACCTCGACGTCGGCGAGCGGGTCGCCGGCCGTGACGGCGGGGGCGGGGACCTCGATCCGGGAGCCGTCGGGGGCGGTCAGGGTGAGGACGCCGTCGGGCAGCAGGCCGGCGCGGATCTGTCCGAGGGCCGCGTTCTCGCGCTGGCTGACGAAGCGGCCGGTCTGATCGGCGAGCATCCAGCGGCGGTCTCCGGCCAGGCCCCAGGGCTGGACCACGGCGGTGTCCGGGCTCAGGCGGTACATCGACTTGACGGGGTAGACGTGGAGTCCGGTGAGCTGCATCCCCCCATCCTGCCAGCCTCCCCCGGCCCGCCCGCGAAGGCCCCCGCCCGGGCAGGCCCCCGCCCACGAAGCCCCCCGCCCGGGCAGACCCCGACCTGGGAAAGCCCACCTGGGCAGGCCCCTGCGGGGACGGCCCGGTTCGCGAAGGCCTCGGCTCGGAAGGCTTCCTGCGCGACGGCCCGGTACGCGCACGGACCGCCCGGTACGCCGTGGGGGGCGTGCCGGGCGGTCCGTGGATGACCCGTTTCTCCGTTCGCCCGGCGCTCGGGGCGCCGGGTGGTGCTCAGGTGGTGCGGGTTCGAGCCGCGTGGGGGTACGGCCCAGGGGTGTCAGTGGTTCAGTAGCCCTGGCCCTGCGACTGGTAACCACCCTGGAACTGCCCGGACTCGCCGTACGGGCCGGGGCGCTGCGGCTGCATCGGGCGGACCGGTGCGACCGGCGCCATGGCCGGGCGCAGCTGGGCGCCGCCGAAGGGCTGTTCGCCGCCGCCCTGGCCCTGGAAGCCGGGACCGCCGGCGGCCGGACCACCGAAGGACTGCTGGCCGCCGAGGCTCTGCGGCCCGCCGGGCTGGCCCTGGCCGAAACCGCCCGGGCCACCGGCCGGCTGCGCGCCGAAGGTCTGCGGGCCGCCCTGGGCACCGATGAAGGTGTTCTGGCCGCCGAAGCTCTGGCCGCCGGTCGGCTGGTAGCCGCTGCCGGAGCTCTGGCCGAAGGCCGGGGAGGCGGGCTGCTGGCGCTGGTACGGCTGGGGGGCGCCGTAGCCGGGGACCGGCGGCTGCGGGGCGGCGTACGCCGGCGCGGGCTGCGCGGGGATGTACGCCGTGGCGGGGCCGGTGGAGGGACCGCTGCTCGGGCCGGGGCCCAGGGCGAGGCGGGCGGGCGGCAGCGCGGGGAGGTTGCTGCCTGCGCTTTCGTAGCCGTTGCCGTAGCGGTTCTCGTAGGAGGGGTTGGGGCCGGATCCGTACCCGGGGGACAGCGCCGGCGGCAGGGCGGCCGGCACGTTGATGGGTGCGATCTGGGGGACACCGCGCTCAGCCACGAGGCTGTCGTAGATCGGCGTGCCGGAGGAGAAGGACGGAGAGGGGTAGCCGACTCCGTCGTAGGAGCGGGGCGAGGTCATGGGGCATACGGTAAGCCCACAACGCGCCTGCTGAGGAGAGCGGGAGGGGGAGCAGTTCGAGTGTTTACACAGTCTTCGCTCGCACAAAGGTTTCGAAAGTAGGAAAGCCGGACATTCCGGCGTCCGGTTCCGGACAACCTTGGCGCCCCGTCAGTGATCGAACAACGGCCGGACGGAGGGCCTGGGAGGCCTTGCGGTGACCGGCCGGTGGACGGTCGGGGGCCCTGCGGAGAAACTTTTTCCGGACAGGGCGTGCGCGGGCGCGTTCGAGCCCCCGCCAGGGTGGTGGCGAGGGCTCGTGAATGTTTCGGGAATAAAGTCCCCGTCAGCTCCCCGGGCGTTCCGTCCGGGTCGGCGATCTGCGCTGTTCAAGCCTGTGACCTGCACGGCTCGATTCCGGGACCCGCGCTGTCGGCCCGGTGCGGGCCGGTGTGGCCCGGTGCCGCCCGGGCGCCGGCGCGTTCTCGGCCCGCTGCCGGCGGTCAGTGTGACTGCAGCGCCTGGGCCTGCGCGGGCAGGGTCGCCTTGCCGACCTCGGAGGTGCAGAAGGAGCACCGGGTCGCGGCGGCAGGGATGGAGCTGAGGCACTCCGGGCAGTCGACCTTCGCGGCCGGAACGGGCTTGGCCGATTCGAAGCGGGCCTGGAGCTTGCCGACGGGCAGCACCACGGCGAAGTAGATGACGGCCGCGGTCAGCACGAAGCCGATGACCGCGTTGACGAAGAGGCCGTACGGGAACCGGGTGCCGGCCACGTCGAAGGTCTTCTGGGTGAAGTCGCCGACGGCGCCGGACGCGACGCCGACCAGCGGGGTGAGGAAGGCGCTGACGAACCCGGTGACGACGGCGGTGAAGGCCGCGCCGATCACGATGCCGACCGCGAGGTCCACCACGTTCCCGCGCAGCAGGAAGCTGCGGAATCCCTTGAACACCGGGTGACTCCAAATCCGTACGAGGAGGGGGGAGATGGGGCGGCACGGCGGGTGCCGCCCCTGGCTGGACATCCTGCCGATCGGCCCGGGTCGAGGTCCAACCGCGTTCACCCGAACCGGGTAACGGCCCCGGTACCCCGGGCTCGTCGGCCGGGCGGGGCGGGGACGCTCCGCACACCGGCCTTTCGCCGGTCGAACGCAAGGCCCGACTCGACGGTGTGACGAGCCACTTGGTGTCGGCACGCACCGTCCCGGGGCGGCGCCGACCCGGCGCGACGGGGTGAACCGGAGCGCGGCAGGGGGCGAGACGGGGCGCACGGCGGTCGCATCCGGCGCACGACGGCGGCCCCGTGGCGCACATCGGGTGTACAAGTGCGGGCGGATGGGCCACCATCAGGTTGCGCGAAGGGGATGTACCGGGCGGAGCACTGTGCCAAGGTCGGTCCATGCCCGACCATTTGTCGGCCGATCCGGCCGGAAACCGTCCGCGTGTCCTGCACCTGATCAGTGACTCACGTCGTGGCGGCGCACAGAACTTCGCCCGTGACCTCCACCGGGAACTCGGCCGTCGGGGGCAGTCCTCCGCACTGTGCGCCCTCGCCCCGCACCCGGCCGTCCACTCCGGTCCCGCCGACGCGGCCCGGGACGGCGCGGGCCGGAGCCCGGACACCGCCGGTGCGGGCCCCGCCCCCGCGGACCGGAGCCCCGTCGACTGCTCCGTCGCCGCCTCCGGGCTGCGCTCCGCCGCGGTGCTCGGCCCGGGGCGGCTGCACCCGAGCACCCTGCGGGCGCTGCGCCACGCCGCCCGCGCGGCCGACGTGGTGCTCGCCCACGGCTCGGACACCCTGGCCGCCTGCGCCCTCGCGCTGACCGGGACCCGGACGCCCTTCGTCTACGTCTCGGTCGGCCACCCGCGCTACTGGACCGCCAACCGGTTGCGCCGGGTGCGCGGCGGCGCGCTGATGCACCGCGCGGCCGCTGTCACCACCCTCACCGACGAGGCGCGCGCCGTTCTGGAGGAGCAGTTCCGGCTGCCCGACGGCAAGGTGCGCGTGATCCCCAACTCCCGTGCGGCCGAGAGCTATCCGCCCGCCGACGGCCGGGACGACCGGCGCGCCGCCCGGCACGCGCTGGGCCTGCCCGCCGACGTGCTGCTGGTCGCCTGGATCGGGGCGATAGCCCCGGAGAAGCGGCTCGACCTCGCCCTCGACGTGCTCGACCGGCTGCCCGACGTCCGGCTCGCCGTCGCCGGGGACGGGCCGCTGCGCGAGACCCTGGCCCGCCACCCGGCCGCCGCCCGCGCCCACTTCCTCGGCCCGCTGCCCGACCCGGCCCCGCTCTACCGCGCCGCCGACGCCCTGCTGCTGACCAGCGACAGCGAGGGCGTGCCCGGTGCGCTGATCGAGGCGGCACTGGCCGGGGTGCCCGCCGTGGCCACCGACGTCGGCTGGGTGCGCGAGGTGGTCCGGGACGGTGCCACCGGTGCGCTCGTCGCCCCGGGGGATCCGCTGGCTCTCGCCGAGGCGCTGGGCAAGGTGCTCGCGGTCAACCGGGCGGGGCTCGGCGCGGCGGCCCGGGCGCACGCGCTGGAGCACTTCGAGCTGGGGGCCGTCGTGGACGCCTGGCAGCACCTGGTCGCCGAGGTGTGGACGGCGGGCGCGGAGCCCGACCGCTGACTGGGGCCGGGTTCCGCCCCCGTCCTTCCCGTTCCGCTTCGTTCCGTCCACGGGCGCGGCCCGGGTACGCCGTCCGGGCGAATCCGGCCCGGCCGTGCCGCGACAACCGGCCGGTAACGAAACGCCACCAGCACACTGCCCGGTGTGAACTCGAAGTCGCTGCTGCGGTCCACCGTCCTGCTCGCCGTCGCCGTCGGGATCGCCGCGTCCCCCGTCCAGGCCGGCGCGATGACCCACCAAACCCCCTCCAGGGGCCACCAGTTCGTGAAGCTCGACCATCCGCAACCGGTCCGCGAGAGCGCCCGGACCGAGGCGGTCGAGTTCTTCTGGTACGACTGCGGTCACTCCCAGGCGCTCGAACAGCCCCTGCAGGCCTGGGCGCAGAGGCACAGCGCCGATGTCGCGCTGTACCGCATCCCGGCCATCTGGCCCGGCAGCCGGGAGGAGGCCGTGCAACGCGGCCACGCCCGCCTGTACTTCACGCTGGAGCAACTCGGCCTGGTCGACCGCCTCCAGACCAGCGCCTTCCGCGCGGTGCACAACGAGGGGCTCGACGTCACCACCGAGGCCACCGCCACCGACTGGGCCGCCCGGCAGGGCGTCGACGCCAAGGCCTTCGGCCGGGCGTACCGTTCCAGCGAGGTCGGGCGGTCGGTCGACGAAGCCGCCGCCGCCTTCACCCGCTACGGCATCACCGAGCTGCCGACGGTCGTGGTCCAGGGCGAGTACCGCACCTCGCCCACCCAGGCCGGCGGGGTCGAGGCGATGCCCGGGGTGCTCGACCACCTGGTGCAGCAGGAGCGGGCGCACAAGCACTGAGCCCGCGCTCCCGATTCCGATCCCGATCCCGATCCTCTCGGTGACAGTGGTTCAGCTCGCTCATGTGCCGTGCCTGGCGGGCGGTTTGCCCGAACAGCATCTTGCCTAACCTTTCAAGTGCTGTTTAATGGTTAACATGAGCGAGCTGACGATCTCGCACGTCCACCATCGCCGCGTCGACGTCGACGGCCTGCGCGTCTTCTACCGCGAAACCGGACCGGCCGACGCCCCCGTGCTCCTGCTGCTGCACGGCTTCCCGTCCTCCTCCCGCCAGTACGCCAGGCTGCTCGACGCGCTCGGCACCCGCTACCGCCTGATAGCCCCCGACTACCCCGGGTTCGGCCACAGCGACAGCCCGACGCCCGACGACTTCACCTACCGTTTCGACACCCTCGCCGACGTGATCGAGGGCTTCTGCCTCGCCCTCGGCCTGGACCGCTTCGCGCTGTACGTCTTCGACTTCGGCGCCCCCGTCGGCCTGCGCCTGGCCACCCGGCACCCGGAGTGGATCACCGGCCTGGTGGTCCAGAACGGCAACGCCTACGAGGAGGGACTCTCCGACCGGGCAAGGGAGTTCATCGCCAACAAGCGCGGCGTGCCGGACCCTGGTCCTCTGGGGGCTGGGCGACCCCTTCTTCACCGAGGCCGGTGCGCACGCCTACCGGCGCGACCTGCCCGGGGCCGAGCTGCACCTGTTCGACACCGGACACTTCGCGCTGGAGGAGAAGCTGCCCGAAATCGTGCCGCTGATCGACGACTTCCTCGAGCGGACGCAGAAGTAGCCGACCGGGAGGGCGCGTTCGGCCCGGTGCCGCTCAGTCGCGGCGCAGCAGGTACGTGACGAAGCCGAGCGTCCCCCGGTAGCCGTGCAGCCACCCGGCACGGTGCCGGTCCGCGGCCTCCCGGGCGGCCGCGGCCCCCGGGTGGTCCGGACGGTCCAGCGCCCACTCGGCCAGCGAGCCCGTCCAGGAGAACTCGTACTCGTCCCACTCCTGTTCGGTGCTGACGTGCCCGAACACCGGCGTCCAGCCGTCCGCGAGGACCCGGTCGGTGGTCGTCGCCAGATCCGCGAAGTCCTCCCGCGCCGCGCCCAGTCCGTCCAGCGCCGCCCGTGACGGTTCACGCTGCCAGAACCCTTCGCCGACCAGCAGTCGGCCCCCCGGTGCCAGGAGTCCACGGGCCGCGGCGAGCGTCGGCGCCAGGCCGTCGAACGCGTGGGTGGCACCGACGCACAGCACCAGGTCGAAGGGCTCCTTCGCGGTGAACTCCCGGGCGTCCGAATGGTGCAGGCCGATCCGGCGGACCACGCCGAGCGCCGTCGCGGCCTCCCTGGCCCGGGTCAGGGCCGCGGCGTCCAGGTCCACACCCACCGCCCGCCAGCCCGGACCGGCGGCCAACGCCCGGAGCAGCCAGGCGCCTTCACTGCAGCCGAGGTCGAGGGCCCGGCCCCGCTCCGCCCCGGCCATGGCACGGTCCAGCAGCCGCGCCACCGACTCGTCCGCCAGCGGGGCCGCGATCGGGTGGTGGGCATGGGCGAGGCGGGAGATCTGCTGACGGTCCATTCGAGCAGTATGGATCGGGGCGGCCCGGCGCGCAGGGCTTTCTCAGGCCCCGGAGTAGGTCCGGCCCTTCCACGCCGCACCCCGGCCGCGCCAGTGCTGAACGGCCGAGTCCACCGTCATCAGCAGGTACAGCCCCGCGGTGAAGGGCAGCAGCAGCACGGCCGCGGCCGGCTGCCCGTAGTACCGGACCATCGGCAGGTAGGTACCCGCCATCAGCGCCCACGCCGCCCCGCCCGCCACCGCCACCGACGGCGCCCCCGCCACCAGGCCGGCCACCGTCGCCACCGGCGGCACCAGGTACACCAGCCCCAGCCCCAGCACCGTCCCGAGCAGCAGCGGCGGCGAGTGCCTGAGCTGGGCGTACGCGCTGCGCGACACCATCCGCCACAGCTGCTCCAGCCGCGGGTACGGGCGCACGCTGTCCACCTCCCCGGCCAGACCGAGCCACGTCCGGCCGCCGGTCGACTTCACCGCCCGGGCCAGCGACACGTCGTCGATCACCGCGCCCCGGATCGCCGCCACCCCGCCCGCCCGCTCCAGCGCCTCGCGCCGCACCAGCGAACAGCCGCCGGCCGCGGCCGCCGTCCGGGCACCCGGACGGTTGCTGCGGCGGAACGGGTAGAGCTGGGCGAAGAAGTACACGAAGGCCGGCACGATCAGACGCTCCCAGCCGGTCTCCGTCCGCAGCCGGGCCATCTGCGACACCAGGTCCAGCCCGTTGCTCTCGGCCGCGGCCACCAGCTCGGCCAGCGAATCCGGGCCGTGCGCGATGTCGGCGTCCGTCAGCAGCAGGTACTCGACGTCCGGACCGGCCAGCGCCACGCCGTGCCGCAGCGCCCACAGCTTGCCGGTCCAGCCCGGCGGCAGCGGGGGAGGAGTGGTGACGGTCAGCTCCAGCCCGTCGATCGTCCGCAGCTCCGCCGCCAGCGCCCCGGTACCGTCCGAACTGTGGTCGTCCACCAGGATCACCCGGGCCCGACCCGGGTACTTCTGCGCGAGCAGCGACGGCAGGCTCACCGGGAGCACCGGGGCCTCGTCCCGGGCCGGCACCACGATCGCCGCCTGCGGCCAGCGGACCGGCGGGCGACGCGGCGGCAGCCGTACGTCGGTGCGCCAGAACGAGCCGTGGCAGCAGGCCAGCCAGAGCCAGACCAGCAGGGACAACGCGGCGATCCACAGCAGGACGGTCACCCCGGCAGTCTGCCGCAGAAGCGGGCCGGTCGGGCGTATCGACTAAAGTCTTGACCCGTGAAGATCGCACTGATGGACTCCGGAATCGGCCTGCTGGCCGCCGCCGCCGCCCTTCGGAAGCTGCGCCCGGACGCCGATCTGGTGCTCTCCTCCGACCCGGCCTCGATGCCGTGGGGACCGCGTACGCCGGAAGAGGTCACCGAGCTGGCCCTCGGATGCTGCCGGGCCGCCGCCGCGCTCGAACCCGACGCGCTGGTGATCGCCTGCAACACCGCCTCCGTGCACGCGCTCGCCACCCTGCGGGCCGAACTGGAGCCAGGGCTGCCGGTGATCGGCACCGTTCCGGCGATCAAGCCCGCCGCGGCGCAGGGCGGCCGGGTCGCGATCTGGGCCACCCCCGCCACCACCGGCAGCGCCTACCAACGCGGGCTGATCCGCGACTTCGGTGGCACGGCGGACGTCACCGAGGTCGCCTGCCCGGGACTCGCGGACGCGGTCGAGCACGGCGACGACGAGGCCATCACCGCCGCCATCGCCGATGCCGCCGCCCGGACCCCGGCCGGCACCGACGTCATCGTGCTCGGCTGCACCCACTACGAGCTCGTCGACGACCGCATCCGCGCCGCCGTCGCCCGGACCGCCTCCCCGGGGCTCGTCCTGCACGGCTCCGCCGACGCCGTCGCCGCCCAGGCCCTGCGCCGCGTCGCCGACCCCACCCGCACCGGCGCCGGGACCCTCACCGTCCTCCACGCCGGCGCCCCCGCCACCCTCCCCCCGGCCGCCGCCCTCTACCCCCAGGGCAACACCCTCGCCACCCTCATCGGCTGACCAGCCCGCCCGGGCCGCCCGCACCGGAAGTCGGCCCGGCCGACTTCTCGCGCAACGCTCGCTTCGAACGGCTGTCACGCCTCGCCTCAGCGGGGACGTCGGCGTGCACGGAAAGCCGGTCAGGCCGACTCTCCAGGCAAGTGCGCTTCGCGCGGTTCCACCTCCCTGCCCGAGCAGGCCGACGGCCACGCCCTGCGAGAGGGCGAAACGCACGGATGCGCACAGGAAGTCGGCCCGGCCGACTTCTCGCGCAAGGTATGCCTCCTCGAGTGCCCCCTCCTCCCCGCCCGAGCGGGCCCTGCCGCGCACTGCGAGGGGAGTAGACATGCGGCTGGCCGACTTTCCGTGCTGCTGCGGCTACGCGCGAGGGGCGACTCGATCGGCTTGCTGCGGGCGTCCGGAGGCCAACGGCTGCGGCCGGCGCCCGGGGCCAGGCCGCTGCTGCTCCGCTTCCCGGGGCTGAGCGGTTGGCCCGGCGGTCCGGGCGGGGCGCTGGGGTGGCCGTGGTTCCCGGTTTCGCGCGGAAAGTCGACTCCGCCGACTTCTCGCGCCGTGCCTCCTGCAGGTCACCCCACCCTTGCGGGCCGGAGCCGGGGCGGCGTGGAGGGGGGGCTTCCGGACTGCGGACCCGCACAGGACGTCGGCCCGGCCGACTTCTCGCGCGGCGGCCGTTTCGGGGCCCAGCCCGCTGGGGGAGCTCGCGTGGGGGCGGGGCCTCGTGGATGGGGGCCGGTCGGGGCTGCGATGGGGAGGGGGCCCGGGGTGCGGTGTGTGCAGGAAGTGGGGCCGGCTGCTTTTGGCGTGTCCGGTTCGTCGGGCGTGATGCTTCGCGGGGCCCGCGGGGAGTCGATCTCGTCACGGCCCGGATTCACCGGTCGTGCGCAGGAAAACCGGCCGGCCGGGCTTCGGTACGGAATTGCGCTGCGTGGGAAGCCGGCCCGGCCGACTTCCCACGCAGCGCGGCCGAGGTCAGGCGACGGCTTGGCGGCGCCAGCGGCGGTAGGCGGGTTCCAGGCCCGAGAGGATCGTGTCGAAGCGGCGGGTGCTGGTGGTGGAGTCGACCTGGAGGCGGCTGATCTGGAGGGGGTGGGTGGGGAGCCGGGGGCCCAGACGGTGGTCGGAAAGGAAGCCGAGGCGGTAGCCGAGCTCCTGCAGGACGGCTTCGGCACGGACGTCGTGGCCGCCGTCCGGGTAGGCGAAGGCGATCGGCGGTTCGCCGAGCCAGCGGGTGAGGGCCTCGTGGGCGCCGGTGATCTCGGCGCGCACGGTGTCGTCGTCGCAGCGCCCGAGGCACGGGTGTCCCTGGGTGTGGTTGCCGATCGCCACACCGCCGTCCCGCAGGGCGAGCAGGTCGGCCGGGGTCAGCTGTTCCTGACGGGGCGGCCGGCGGTCGGCGCTGACGCGTAGTTCGTGCAGGCTGCGTCGGCGGTCCGGGTCCGGCATGGCCTTGAGCCGGGGGAGCAGCTGGGAGGGGTGTCCGCAGTCGAGCGACCGGGCCCGGCCCCCGTGCCGGGCCAGGAAGTCGGCTTCGTGCCACCAGAACGGCCGTTCCGTGCCGATGAGCTCCGAGATGACGAAGGCGGTGGCGGGGATGCCCCGGGCGTCGAGGGCCGGCAGGGCGTGGGTGAGCACGCTCCGGTCGGCGTCGTCGAAGGTGACCAGGACGCTCCGGGGTGGCAGTGGCCGCCGCTCGGTCACGGCGCGGAGGACCGCGTCGAGCGAGACGGGTGTGGCGAGCCGCCGGAGCCGGTCGAGCTGGGCGCCGAAGGACCGGTGGTCGGTCACCCCGTGGTACGCCAGGACGGCGAGCCGTTGGGCGGCCATGGCCCGGAACAGCGGCTGGACGGGGGCGAACCGCAGCCATTCGCCCCGAGCGTCCTGCTGTTCCGCGTCGACGCTCGCCCGGTGACGGCCCCCACCGTCCCGGTGCGAGCCGTGGTGCTGCTCGCCGTGAAGGTATTGGACGTGCAGGTGGCCTCCGTGCGGATGGTCGGTGGGTCGGCCGGTGCCGCGCCCGTCCGCGGGCCGTCCGACGGGCGGAGGCAGCGCGCGCACGCCGGGGGCCGGCCGGGCGCGGGCCATGGAGGTCGATGTAGTGGACTGGGACTGCGGCACGGTTCCCCCTCGTTCGCCGAGCGGCGTGGCGGTACCGCCGGAGGACGGAGCCCGGCCTCCGACTCCAGGGGCGGCGGCTCCGCTCCTGGATATTCCTGTTCTCGGTGGGGGGTTCACACCCGTCCCTCGAACGGCTCCTGGATCACTCAATGCCATTGAGACCGCTGCACCGGACGGATGGTTGTACCGGGGGGACGAGGATTTTTCGTGGACTGATTGTGGAGCCGGAATGCGGGTGCGGACGTCTCGGACACACTTCGGCGCGGCCCCGGCGGGCCCCTGACCAGCCCGGATCCGTCGGTCGCGCAGCGTGTTCACACCTTCACTCCCTGCGGGCTGCCACCCGCCCCGCCCCGGGGTACCTTGGGCTCATGGCAGATGCGGACCGTGACCCCTTCCACCTCCACGGGGCCTCCCGGATGGCTCGCGCGTGCAGTGGGGGAGCCCTGGTCACCCACCAGCTCCCGCTGACCGTGGTGGGCCTGGCCTGCCTGGCTCTCGGCATCGTGGTGGCCGTGTTCGTGCCGGACAGTGACGGGCCGGCCTGGGCGATGGCGGTGGCCGGTTGTCTGGCCGCCGGCGTTCTGCTGCTGGGCCGGATCGCCTTCGGTCTGTTCCGCGACCGCCGCCGCGCGCTGCTCTGACGGAGTCCCGTTCGCGACCTGTTCCCGACCTGTTCGCGGCTCCTCCACGTACCGGCCGTGCGGTTTTCGGGTTCGGCCGGGCCTCGTCCCCCACCCGTAACGTCGATCGCTTTCGGCATTTCGAAACGCGGATCGAGCGAAATTGGTCAGACCGACTTAATATCGTCCAGTCGGACAATCTTGGGCCCTCTTCTTTCACCATTCCCGGACAAGGGCTTCATGTCGCCCCTACTGTGAATGCGTTCTTCCGTCTCGAAGCGCCGTGGAGGGGGAGCGATGGGCGGCAGACCGGATCGTGCCGCGGCCGCCTCATGAGGCGCGCCGGGGACCTCGCCGTCGCCGCCCTGGCCGCGATCGTCGCACTGCCGCTGGCCCTGCTGATCGCCGTGCTGCTCCGGTGCACCGCCGACGGCCCGGTCCTCCGGAGGCAGACCCGGGTCGGCCGGCACGGCCGTGAGTTCCTGCTCCTGCGCTTCCGGGCCGACGGGGACGGTCGGCTCGCCGCCCTGCTGCGCCGCACCGGCCTGAACGAGCTGCCCCGACTGTGGAACGTGGTGCGCGGCGAGATGGGGGTGGTCGGGCCGCGACCGGTCCGCCCCGACCAGGTGTCTCGGTGCTCGGGCCGCGAGCGCGGCCGGCTCGCGGTCCGGCCCGGCCTCACCGGCTGGGCCCAACTGCAGGCGGTGAGCCGGAGCCGGACGCCCCGCCCGCTCGGCCGCCCCGAGTGGACCGAGCTCGACCTCTGGTACGTCGAGCACCGTTCGCTCAGACTCGACCTCCGCATCCTCGGGCTGACCGTGCTCGCCCTGCTGCGCCCCGACGCCGGACCGGACGCCGGACCGGGCAACGGGCCGGACGCCGGGCCGGCGTCCGGCCCGGGGGTGTCCGACGCCGGCCGTCCGCGCGGGGCCGACCCCGAGCCGCCGGGATAGCCCCGAACCGCCCCGATAGGCTGCGGCCATGGCCATTCCCCCCTTCCTCGCCGAACTCCGCGCCGTCGTGGGCACCCGCCCGCTCTGGCTGAGCGCCGTCGTCGCCGTCGTGTTCGACGACCGCGACCGGGTGCTGCTCGCCCGACGGGCCGACGACGGCCGGTGGGCGCCGGTGGGCGGCATCCTCGACCCGGGCGAGCAGCCGGCGGACGGCGTGGTGCGCGAGTGCGAGGAGGAGACCGGGGTGGTGGTCGTGCCCGAGCTGCTCGCCTCCGCCACGGTCTCGCCGCAGGTGACGTACCCGAACGGCGACGTGACGCAGTACCTGGTGCTGACCTTCCGCTGTCGGGCGGTCGGCGGCGAGGCGCGGGTGAACGACGACGAGTCGCTGGACGTCGGCTGGTTCGGGCTGGACGAGCTGCCGCCGATGGTCGAGAGCGAGCACGAACGGCTGCGCCACGCGCTGGAGTGCGAGGGCCCGGCGGTCTTCACCTGGGACGGCAGGGAGCGCCCCTGACGCCGGGCGGCGGCGCACCGGGCGGCGCACCGGGCGGAAGGCCCGCGGGGGCCACC
>NZ_JBEZUT010000059.1:0-32834 GCF_040636595.1 Kitasatospora sp. NPDC036755 | reverse complement strand
ACGATCACCGCTATCGTGGCGGGTGACGACCCGGCGTCCATTATCACCGTCGGCCTCCAGCACCGCGTGGGCGTTGGTGCCGCCGATCCCGAAGCTGCTCACCGCCGCGATCCTGGCCCGGTCCGCGGGCCAGGGCCGGGCCTCGGTGGGGATGTAGAACGGCGCGGGGTCGGGGCCGAGCCGCGGATTGAGGGCGCGGAAGCCGACGTTGGGCGGGATCACGCCGTGGTGGACCGCGAGCGCGGCCCGGACCAGCCCGACCACGCCGGCCGCCGCGCCCAGGTGTCCGATCTGGCTCTTGACCGAGGTCAGCGCGCAGTGGCCGGAGCGGTCCAGGTCGAAGGCCTGGCGCAGGGCGCCGACCTCGACCGGGTCGCCGAGCCGGGTGCCGGTGCCGTGGGCCTCGACGTAGCCGAGGTCGGCGCCGCCGCGACCGCTGCGGCGCAGGGCGGCGCGGATCACCTCGCGCTGCCCGGCGAGCGAGGGAGCGCTGTAACTCAGCTTGTCGGAGCCGTCGTTGTTCAGCGCCGAACCGGTGATCAGGGCGTACACGGTGTCGCCGTCGCGGCGGGCCAGCCGCAGCGGCTTGAGCACCACCGTGCCGACGCCGCTCGCGCCGATGGTGCCGCTCGCGTCGTCGCTGAAGGGGCGGCAGAGGCCGTCCACGGAGAAGATGTGCTGCGGCTGGTAGCGGTACCCGCCGGTCAGCGTCGGGTCGACCAGGACGCCGCCGGCCAGCATCACCTCGGCGTCGCCCTGGCGCAGCAGCCCGGCGGCGACGTGGACGGCCACCAGCGAACTGGCGCAGGCCGCCTGGGTGGTGAAGGCGGGGCCGGTCAGCCCGAGGTGGTAGGCCGCCTTGGTGGCGAGGAAGTCCTTGTCGTGGTGCAGGGCCAGCTGGAAGCCGTCGGGCAGGCGCTCGGGGTCGGCCTCGCGGAGCATGGACTGGAAGTAGGTGTTCTCACCGGCTCCGGCGACCAGGCCGACGCGCGCACCCGACGGGTCGGCGATCCCGGCGTGTGCCAGCGCCTCGACACAGCTCATCAGCAGGTGCCGCTGCTGGGGGTCCATCAGCCGGGCCTCCTGCCGGCTGATGCCGAAGTGGTCCGGGTCGAAGTCCAGCGGGCCGTCCAGCTGGCTGCGTGCCCCGACCAGGCCGTCGGCGGCGTCGAAGTGCTCGATCCCGATGCCGCCCGCGGTGACCATCCGCCAGAACGCGGAGAGGTCGGAGGCGCCGGGGAGCCGGACCGCCATGCCGACGACCGCGATCGGCTCGTCGACCGCGATCGGGCCGTCCCCGGCGGTCGGCACCGCACCGACGGACGGCGCACCGACCGCCGGCGCACCGACGGCCGACGGTGCGTCCGCCCGGTCCAGGAAGGCGGCCAGCGCCCGTACGGTGACGTGCTCGAACAGGTCGGCGACGGTGAAGCGCAGGCCCGGTTCGGCGGAGCAGCGGAGCTGGAAGCGCATCAGGCCCAGGCTGGAGGCGCCGGCCTGGAAGAAGGTCTGCGCCGGGTCGATCGCCAGGCCGGTGACGGCCTCGAACACCTCGGTCAGCCGGGCCTCGCGCGCCGACAGGGCGGTGCCCCGGGCCGTGGGCCGGCGCAGTTCCCGCCCGGCGGAGCGCAGCGCACCCCGGCGGTCCAGCTTGCCGCTGGGCGTCCTGGGCAGCTCCCCCACCACCCGGAACCGGGCGATCCGGACGTGGCCCGGCAGCAGCGGCGCCAGGTGCGCGGTGAGGTCCTCGACCGTGGGCGCCTCCGCGCGGCACTGCAGGCAGGCCACCAGTTCCTCGCCGTCGCGGACCACCACGGCGTTGACGACGTCCGGGTGGCGCAGCAGGGCCGCCTCGACCTGCCCCAGCTCCAACCGGTGTCCGCTCAGCTTGATCTGGTCGTCGTCCCGGCCGAGGTAGTGCAGCAGGCCCTGCCGGTCGAACCGGGCCCGGTCGCCGCTGCGGTAGCACAGGCCGAGGCCGGGCAGTTCGACGAAGCGCGCCTCGTCGAGCGCAGGGTCCCCCAGGTAGCAGCGCGCCGCCATCGCGCCGCCGATCAGCAGGGCGCCGGCGCGGCCGGGGGGTACGGGCTGGTCGGCCTCGTCGACCACGGTGAGCACCGCGTTGGCCACCGGCCGGCCGATGGCGGGGCGTTCGGGCCAGCGGGCCGGGTCGCCGTCCAGGCGGAGGCTGCTCACCACGTGCGTCTCGGTCGGGCCGTAGTGGTTGTACAGCCGTGCGCCCGGCAGGCCCGCGAACCAGCGGCGGATCGCCTCGGTGCACACCAGTTGCTCGCCGGCGGTGACCACCTCGCGCAGCCGCGAGGGGTAGCGGCCCAGCTGGACACCGTGCTCGGCGAGGAGCTGCAGTGCCACGTAGGGCATGAAGACGCGCTCCACCCCGGCCGTCTCCAGCTGCTCCAGCAGCGCGGGGGCGTCCTGCCGCCAGTCGGGCCGGACCAGGTGCAGGCGGCCGCCGCCGCACAGCGTCCCGAAGACCTCCTGGAAGGACACGTCGAAGGAGAGCATGGAGAACTGCTGGGTGGCCGCGGGGGCCGCCAGTCCGCCCGAATCCGCCTGCCACTGCAGCAGGTTGCACAGGGTGCGGTCGGACACCTGCACGCCCTTGGGGACGCCGGTGGAGCCGGAGGTGAACAGGGTGTAGAGCGGCCGGGCGCCGCCGTGCGCCGGGGCGGGGGGCGCGGCGGGCACGACGAGTGCGGCGGGCGCGGCCACCGGGGCCCCGGGTGCCAGCACCACCGGGTGGCGTGCGACGCGGCCCGGGTCGACGGCGTCGAACTCCGGGTCTCCGCCCGGCGGGAGCAGCACGCACAGCGGCTCCGCCTGGTCCAGCACCTGCCGGCGCAGGGCCGGCGGGTAGGACGGGTCCAGCGGCACGGCGGTCACGTTGAGCCGGGCCAGCGCCAGCAGCGCCACCACGTGCTCGACCGACGGCCGCAGGTGCAGTGCGACGCGGCACGGGCTGTCGGCCCGCTCCGGCAGCGGGTGGGCGGCCCGCAGCTCGGCCGCGAACGCCGCCGCGTGGGCGTCGAGTTCGGCGTAGCTCACGGTCCGGCCGTCGGACACCAGGGCGGGAGCGTCAGGGGTGCGCGCGACCTGCCGGGCGAAGCCCTCGGCCACCGTCGTCCAGGCCGGCGCCGTCGAGGCGCCCCGGCCGGGTTCCGGCAGTCCGCGGCGGTACGGTGCCACGAGCTCGGCCGGGGTCGCCGTCCCGCCCTCGGCGAGCAGGTCCAGTCCCCGCCGGAACAGGCCCGCCGCGGCCGTCACCTCGGCGGCGTCGAAGCGGTCCTCGGCGTACTCCCACAGGCAGTCGAGGCCGCCGCCGTGCTCGACCACGGACAGCGTCATCGGGCACTTGGCCTCGGCCGGGGCCCACCAGAGCGGACGGGAGGCGCAGCCGGGCAGGGCCAGCGCGCCGAAGTCGGTGTTCTCCAGGACGAACAGGTAGTCGAACGGGGTCTCGCCGCCGGCGGCCTCCCGGTCGGCCAGGGCATCGGCCAGCGCGACGTCCTGACGTTCCATCACCTGACGGGCGTCGGCGACCAGCCGCAGCAGCTGGCCGCGCAGCGCCTCGCGGGGCGCGACGGCCTGCGGCAGCAGCACGGTGTTGGCGAACATGCCGACGCTGCGCTCGAACTCCTGGACCGGCCGGTTGGCCACCGGGGCGGCGATCCGCGGCCTGGTTCCGCCGGTCACCCCGTAGAGGCTCCAGGTGAAGACGCCGAGCAGCAACTCGAAGCGGGTCATGCCCAGTTCGGCGCAGAGCCGGTCGACGGCGGCACGCCGCACGACGTCCAGCGAGGTGGCCAGCAGGCGGGCCCGGGGGCCGGGCCGCGCCTCGGCCCGGTCCGCCGGGTCGTGGTCCTGCGCCTCGTCCGTCCGGGCGTAGTGGGCCCGCAGTTCGGAGCGCTGGGCCAGGTAGGCGGGGTCGGCGAACCAGTCGCTCTGCCAGGCGGCGAAGTCCAGCGGGGTGGGCGCCGGGGCGGTGTCCGTGTGCGGCGAGGGCTCGGCGGTGCCGTCGTGCGCGTGCCGGTAGCCGGTGGACAGGTCGTCCAGCAGGACGTTGAGGGACCACCCGTCCACCGCGATGTGGTGGAGGTGGAGCAGCAGCACCCCGCCGCCGTCCTGCGGCAGCCAGCGGGCGCGCAGCATCCGGGGGCTGGACAGGTCGAACGGTACGGCGAAGAAACGGTTCGCCTTGGCGCGCGCGTCGTCCTCGGCGCCGCCCGCGCCCCCCTCGGAGTCGACGGGCTGCGGGGCGTCCCCGGCCGCCGGGCCGGGCTCGACCCACGGGTCGTACGGGTCCCCGACCAGCTGGCGCAGCCCCTCGGGCGCGGCCTCGAAGGCGGTGCGCAGGGCCGCGTGCCGCCGCACCAGCGCCCGCAGCGAGCCGCGCAGCGCCTCGGCGTCGACCGTGCCGTCCAGCCGGAAGGCCAGCTCCACCGCGTAGGACCGGGAGCGCGGCGCCCGCTGCTGCAGCAGCCACAGGCGCTGCTGCTCGCTGGTGGCGGCCGCCGAGCGCGCCCGGGTGGGAGCGGCCGGCACCGGGTAGGGCGACTCGGCGGCGGATCCGCCCTCCGCCACGGCCCGGGCGATCCCGGCCAGGTCCCCGGCCAGCACCGACGCCTGGGACAGTTCGCGGCCCCAGCGCCGGCGCACCTCGAAGCGCAGCCGCAGGGCCTTGAGCGAGTCGCCGCCGACGGCGATCCAGCGGTCGTCCAGCCGCGGGTCCGCCACCCCGAGCACCTCGGCCGCCAGGTCCAGCACCTCGCGCTGGCGGGCGGTGGTGGCCGTGGCGTCCGGGCGGCCGCCGTCCGCACCGCGCCAGGGCCGGTGCTCCCGGCGCAGCAGGGCGTCCCGGTCGACCTTGCCGTTGGCGTTCAGCGGGAGCTCGTCCACGAGGTGGATGTGGTGCGGCCTCATGTAGCCGGGCAGCCGGGCCGCCAGATGGCGGTCGAACTCCTCGAACGGGACCTCCTCGCCGAGCACCACGTACGCCAGCAGCTCGTTCGGGCCGTGCTCCCCGGCCCGGCGGGTGCAGACGTACGCCTGCCGCACCGCCGGATGCGCGAGGATCTGCCGCTCCAGCTCGCCGGGTTCGATCCGGAAGCCCCGGACCTTCACCTGGCGGTCGGCGCGCCCGACGTACTCGATCGGGCCGTCGGCGTCGGCGCGCACCAGGTCGCCGGTGCGGTAGTGGATCGTGCGGCCGCCGTCGTACCAGGGCAGCCTGACGAAGCGGCGCCGGGTCTCCTCGGGCAGGTTGCGGTACCCGGCCGCGAGGGCGGCACCGGCCAGGTGGAGTTCGGCCACCTCGCCGGGCGCCGCGGCCCGGTCGCCGTCCGGGGCGACCAGGACGGCCCCGGTCCGCGGCAGCGCCCGTCCGATCGGGACCAGGTCGCCGTCGAAGTCACGCGGGATGGGGTGGCACAGCGCGAAGGTGGTGGCCTCGGTGGGGCCGTACACGTTGTGCAGCAGGGTGGGGGCCGCCGCGTTGTGCCGGTACCAGCGGCGGATCGCCCGCGCGTTGAGCTGCTCGCCGCCGACGAGCAGCTGTCCGACCCCGGCGAAGCAGGACGGCTCCGTGTCCACCACCGCGTTGAACAGGGCCACCGTGACGAAGGTCGTGTCGATGCGCTCCCGCAGCAGGGCGGCGGCCAGCCGGTGCGGTGTCTGGACGGCCTCGTCGCCGAGGACGACGCAGCAGCCGCCGGTCAGCAGCGGCACCCAGACCTCGAAGCTGAGGGCGTCGAACGCCGGATTGGACAGGCAGGAGTAGCGGGCCCCCTCCTCGATGCGGATGTACCCCGGCTCCGCCAGCCGCAGGATGCCGGCGTCCCGCACCTCGACGCCCTTGGGGCGGCCCGTCGTGCCCGAGGTGTAGAAGACGAAGGAGACCGGTGCCCCGGTGGGGAGGGCCTCCCGGTCGCCCGGTCCGGCCGCGAGCAGCTCCGCCGCCTCCAGCGGGCGCACCCGGTCCGGCAGGCCGTCGGGCGCCGTCCCTCCGTGGACCAGCGCCACGCTGCCCGAGTCGGCCAGGATGTGGTCCCGGCGCTGCGCCGGGCTCTGCGCGTCCAGCGGGACGACCTGGGCGCCGAGCCGCAGGACGCCGAGCATCACGCAGACCAGCTGCCAGGAGCGCGGCAGGCAGACCGCCACCGCCTGGCCGGGCCGCACGCCGGCCAGGCGCAGCCCGTGGGCCACCGCGGCGGCGGCGTCGACCAGACCGGTGTAGTCCAGCCGGACGTCGCCGTCGACCAGCGCGTCGGCACGGGGGGTGCGCAGGGCCTGCTCGTGCACGGCCCGGGCCAGGCCGGTGGACGAGGGCGTGAGGGGCGCGGCGCTCTCGGCACGCATCAGGCCTCCACGGCGGGAGCGGCGGACGCGGCGGACGGCTGTCCGGGTACGGGCGCGGGCGTGGGCGGCGGCACGGACGGGGTCGTGGCCGGGGACGACGGCGGAACCGGGAACCGGTCCAGCTCGGCCTCGATCAGCTCGGCGATCCGGGGCACCGCACCGCTCTCCAGCAGGTCCCAGTGGCCGCCCGCGACCGGCTCGGCCAGGAAGCCCCCGCCGGCCCGCCGTTGCCAGAACGCGCGCACCTCCCGCGCCTGCCGCGCCTCCTGCTCCCGCTGCTGCCGTTGTTCCCCGGACGCCTCCGCGGCACCGTCCACGGTGTCGTTCCCGGGGCCGTCCGCGGTGCCGTCCCCGGCGGCCTCGACCAGGACCAGCCGGGCCGGCGAGGACGGCGCCCGGTAGTCGCGGGCGGTCATCCGGTTGTGGTTGTAGATCCGGAAGTACCGTTCGATCTGCTCGTCCTCGATCCCCGGGTACATCCCGTTGAACCTGACGAGCTTGTCGCGGAACTCGGCCATCTCCACCGGCCCGATCGACGCGAGCTGCTCCGCGTCCTCGGTTCCGTGGGTGTCGAGCAGCACCACGCTGAACCGGGTGTGCCCGGCCCGGGCCAGTCGGAGCCCCATCTCGTGGGCGACCAGGCCGCCGTAGGAGAGCCCGCACAGCACCAGCGTCTCCTCCGGCCGGGGGTCGACCAGGGACAGGTAGTGCTCGGCCATGGCCTCGACGGTGGGCAGCGGTGTCTGCCCGGGGCCGATCCCGGGCGACTGCACTCCGAGGACGCCGACCCGGTCGGGCAGTGCCGAGGCCAGCGGCAGGTAGCAGAACGCCGTGCCGCCGGCCGGGTGGACGCAGACCACCCGCTGCCGCCCGTCCCCCGCGCGGAACTCGACCAGGTCGCCGTCCGGCGCGTCCGACGCCCCCGCCCGGAGCCGTCCGGCCAGGGCCTCGATGGTCGGGTTCTGCACGATGTCGCGGATCGGCAGGCTCTCGCCGAACTCCTCGCGGACGGCCCGGGCCACCTTGATGGCGGATATCGAGGTCCCGCCCAGGTCGAAGAAGTTGTCGGATATCCCGATGCCGGGGTGGAGCAGCACCCGCCGCCAGATGGTGTGCAGGGCCATCTCCACGTGGTCGCGCGGGCTCGCCGTGTTGACCTGGTCGCGGGTCGCGGCGCGGGCGGCCTCCAGCAGCGCGGCGCGGTCGAGCTTGCCGCTGCGGTTGAGCGGCAGCCGCGGCAGCTCGACGAAGACCGCGGGGATCATGTAGTCCGGCAGCCGCCGCGCCAGCGCGGCGCGCCACTCGTGCCCCTGGAGCGGCTCCGTGTCGCCCCGGCCGAGGCCCGCCACCAGGCGCAGCTCGCCCGCGGCGTCGCGGTCGGCGAGCACCGCCGCCTCCCGCACGCCGGGCAGGTCCAGCAGCGCGGCCTCGACCTCCCCCGGCTCGATCCGGAACCCGCGCAGCTTGACCTGGTCGTCGCCGCGGCCGAGGTACTGGGCGTTGCCGTCCGGGAGCCAGCGGGCCAGGTCGCCGGTGCGGTACAGGCGTTCGCCGGGCACGAAGGGGTCGTCGACGAACCGCTCGGCGGTCAGGTCCGGACGGTGCAGATAGCCCCGGGCCAGGCTCGCCCCGCCGAGGTAGACCTCGCCGGTCACCCCGGTCGGCACCGGTCGCAGCCGCCGGTCGAGCAGGTAGAGGCGGGTGTTGTCCAGGGGGCGGCCGATCGGGCAGGGCCGGTCCAGCGGCTGCGGGTCGGTGTAGGCGGTGCTGTAGAGGGTCGCCTCGGTGGGCCCGTAGCCGTAGCAGACCCGCAGGCCGGGCAGCGCCCGCTCGATGCGGTGGAGCGCCGTCTCCGGGAGGGGCTCCACCCCGGTCAGCAGCCGGCGCAGCGCCAGTCCGTCCAGGCGTGCCCCCGGGTCCTCGTCGATCCACTTGACGTAGGACGGCGGCAGGAAGGCCTGCACGACGCGGTGGTCGCGCATCCAGTCCAGCAGTTCCCCGGGGTCGCCGCGCAGCTCGTCGGGGACCAGGTGCAGCACGGCGCCGGTGGTGAGCGGCATCAGCAACTCGTGCACCGAGGCGTCGAATCCGATGCTCGACCAGGCGGAGGCCGCCTCGCCGGGGAAGGCGCCGAACCGTGCCAGCCAGGTGTCGAGGAGGTTGGTGACGCTGCCGTGGGTCACCGCCACGCCCTTGGGGCGGCCGGTGGAGCCCGAGGTGTAGATGACGTAGGCCAGGTCCGGCGGTCCGACGGTGATCCCCGGCGCGTCGTCGCGCTCCGCCTCGGCCTCGACCGCGTTCAGGCGCTGCCAGCCCCCGGGCGGGACGTCGGCGTCGCTGAGCACCAGGGCCGGGACGGCGTCCTCGACCATCGCGGCCAGCCGCTCGACGGGCTGCCCCGGATCGAGCGGCAGATAGGCGGCGCCCGCCTTGAGGATGCCGAGGACACCCACCACCAGGGCGGTCGAGCGCCCGGAGTGCAGGCCGACCACCTGGTCCGGGCCGACACCGCGGGCGATCAGCGCGTGTGCCAGCCGGTTGGCGCGGCGTTCCAGCGCGGCGTAGTCGAGCCGCTCCCCCTCGCAGACCAGGGCCGGCTCGGCGGGGCGGGTCCGGACCTGGGCCTGGAAGCGCTCGACCAGCCCGGCGGGGGCACCGGCGGGAGCGGGCGCCGCGGCCCGGTCGGCGCCGCTCCAGTCGGACAGCACCCGGTGGCGCTCCCGCTCGTCCATCAGCTCCAGCTCGTCCACGCCCAGGTCGGGCCGGTCGACGAACTGGGCCAGCACCCGGCGCAGATAGCCCGCGTAGCGCTCGGCCGTCGGGTGGTCGAACAGCGCCTCGGCGTAGTCCAGGTACCCGAGCACCCCGCCGTCGTCCTCCTCGGCCAGCGACAGCGCCAGGTCGAACTTGGCCCCGGCGTAGGGGATGCCGAACGGCTCGACGTCGATCCCGGGCAGCGCCAGCGCGCCCTTCCGGGAGGGCTGCCAGGCGACCATGGTCTGGAACAGCGGCGTGTGGGCGGTGCTGCGCGGCGGGTTGACCGCCTCCACCACCTGCTCGAACGGCAGGTCCTGGTGCTCCAGGGCGGTGCGCACCGCGGCGCGCACCTGCTTCAGCAGGGCCGAGCCGGTCGGCGAGTTCGACAGGTCCACCCGTACGGCGACGGAGTTGACGAAGAACCCGATCAGTTCGGAGAAGGAGCCGAGGCCGCGGTTCGCGACCGGGACGCCGACGACGATGTCGGTCCGGCCGGTCAGCCGCGACAGCACCACGGACCAGCCCGCCAGTACGGCGCCGAACAGGGTTCCGCCCTGCTCCCGCGCGGCCGTCTTGAGGGCGGTGCCGAACTCCCCGTCGAGGCGGACCGGCACCCGGCCGCCCCGGTAGTCCTGCTCCGGCGGGCGGGGCCGGTCGGTGGGGAGTTCGAGCAGTGCGGGCGCACCGGCGAGGACCTCCCGCCAGTGGGCGGCCTGCGCCGCCGGTCCGTCCCCGGCCGCCCACTCCCGGTGCCGCAGCGCGTAGTCGGCGTACTGCAGGGACAGCGGCGGCAGCGGGGAGCCCGTCCCCTCCCGGAAGGCCGCGTACAGCGTTCCGATCTCGCCCAGCAGCACGTTCATCGAGAAGCCGTCGAAGACCGAGTGGTGCAGCGTCAGCAGCAGTATGTGGTGCTGCTCGGCCAGGGCGATCAGCCGGCAGCGCGCCAGCGGGCCGCGCCCCAGGTCGAAGGGGGTGTCGCACTCCGCGCGCTGGATCTCGGCGACCCGGGCCGCGGCGTCCGGGGCCCCGGTCAGGTCATCCGTCGTGAGGGCGAAGCCGGGCCCGGGCGGACTGATCAGCTGCCGGACCCCGTCCCCGGCGGCGACCAGCCGGGTGCGCAGGATCTCGTGCCGGGAGACCAGTTCGTCCAGCGCGCGGGCGAGCACCGCGCGGTCCAGCGGGCCCCGCAGGGTGTAGGCCAGGGTCTCGTTGTACGCCTCACTGGCGCCGTCCAGCTGGGACAGCACCCAGAGCCGCTGCTGTCCCGGTGCCGGCTCCGCGAGCCGCTCCCCGGCGTCCGCCGGGGTGTCGGACCGGCCGGTGGTGGTGCTGTGGGCGTGGTGCGTCTCCGACAAAGCCAGACCTTTTCCTGAGGGAGGGCCATTGCGGGGATCAACGGCCCGGTGGCGGTGCGCTGGCGGTGCGTGGCCGGGGCCGGCCGGTGACCCCGGTGGTGCGGACCGGATCGCCTCGACCGGCGCGCCGCAGCGAGGTGGCGGTCAGTCATGTCCTGCCGGTGGCAGGCGAACCGGGGCGGAGCATGGCGGTGCTGTCGAGGTCGGCGGCGACGAAGCCCGGCGGGTTCGTGACCATGGATGCCTAGTTAAGATGACTGACTCGACCTGAGCAAGAGGGAGCCTCTTCCCCTGTTCGCCTTCATTCGCCTTCATACGCGAGTCCGCGCCGAGCGGCCGGCCTCCGCCCGAGGGCACCGGCCCTGCGGCACGGGCTCGTTGGGCGTGCCCCGCCCGGGCGGGGTCAGCGCGGGAGGAGCCCGCTGACCCGGGCCCGGTTGACGGTGGCGACCCGGTCGCGGGTACCGAGCTTCCGGTAGAGGTGCTCGATGTGCTTGTTGACGGTGCGGGTGGCGATGCCGAGGCGGCGGCCGATCGCGGCGGCGGTGAGGGCGTCCGCGAGGAGGAGCAGCACGGCCTGCTCGCGTGGCGTGAGCCCCGCCTCGGCGCACGCCGCCCGGCCCCCGGCCGCCTCCCCGCCGGCCGACGGCTCCCGCCGCATGGCGTGCCACTGGGACAGCAGCTCCCACTGCCGGTCGACGGCGTGGAGCAGCGGCTGGATCTGCGCGCCGTAGGTGCGGTCCGCGGCGGTGAACGCGCCGTCCGGGCGGAGCAGCACGTACCCGCGGACGGGAGAGTACGTGTCCGGCAGGGGGATGCCGAAGGCGAAGCGGCGGCCGGGGGCGAAGTCGCGGACGTCCCGCAGGTCCAGTGCGCGGCCGATCTCCTGGGCGGTGAGCGGCGTGGTGTCGCGGGTCGTCGCGTAGTAGTCGGAGAAGGGGCGGCCCGTCCTGATCTGACGGCGTGCCCGCTCGTCGGTGAGCGCGGCGTCCGCGCCGCCGGCGGTGGCGATGGTCATGGGCCCCGCGTCCGTCCGCCAGGTCCCTTCCTTGAACACCACGACCTCGGCGTCGCACGCGCTCAGCAGTTCGGCCAGGACGAGCCGGTGAAGCCTGGAAGGGTCCCGCTCGTGCAGGGCCGCCACGGCCAGGTCCCGCATCCGCCGGCAGAGCCGCGCGGTGTGCCGGGTGCCCTCGGGCACTTGTCCCTCCCGCTGTCGGCGTGCCCTTCGCTCCCCCGCAGGCGCTACGAGAGCCCCGGGGCGGACACCGCCGGCGCGGGGCCGCCCCGGCTGCCGGACGGCGGACGGCGGGTCGGCGCGTCGCGGGGCGCCTGCCGGAGAGCGGGCGCCCCGCCTCGGCCCGGGCGAGCGGGCCGAGGGGCCGAGGGGCCGTGGTGGCGAGGGGCGCGCGGAGTTCAGGCGCTCTGCTCGATGGGGCCGATCAGCCAGTTCCCCGGCGCGTTCTCGTCGGTGCTCAAATAGAACTCGGTGATGGCCAGCCTGAATTCCTCGTGGCTGATCACGCCGTTGCCGTCCCGGTCGAGCCGCCGGAACGCGTCGCCCGAGTGCTCCGGCGGAATTCCCAGAGCGCTGTACATCCGCACGTACTCGTCCTTGCTCAGCACCCCGTCGTGATTGGTGTCCAGCGCGCGCATCAGGGCGTCCGCGATCGCCAGCACCGCCTTTTCGAAGTGCTCCGGGGCCGTGATGTCGGCCTCCATGACGTCGAGGAACTCCGTACGGCTGATCCGCCCGTCCCCGTCGGCGTCCCCGTGCGCGAGCAGCACGCGCCACCACTCCTCGAACGCCTTCCGCATCGCCGAGGCGTTCTCCCGGTCATCCTCCGCGGCCAGCGCGCCGAAGAGCTCGCCCATCGCCTGGAAGTCGTCGTGGGTGAGCATGCCGTCGCCGCCCTGGTCGAACCAGTCGAAGAGCATGCTGAACTTCTGCTTCTTCACCTTGGCCGGCATTCCGTCCGCCTCTCGCTCGCGCCCGGTGACGGAGCCCGGTACCCCGTCGGGACTTTCGACGCACGGTAGATCGAGGATGAGCGGCGGGGCAATTGACCGGCGGGAGAATCACACCTTCGATGGAACAGCTCGCCGTGAAGGCATGATCCGTATGCGAAAGGAGTGTGGTGCGACGATGTACGGCGCCCCTGGAGCGCTCGATCATCCGGGCGTCCGGGTTCCGTTCTCCCGGTGCCGCCACCGCACCGGGTCCACGGTCTCCGCCGTGCCCGGTGCGGTCCGGGCCGGCGCCCGGTAGCCGGCCGTGGAGAGCACCAGCATCTCGTCGGCGCCCGGCTGGAACTCGTAGGCCACCCGTTCCACCCGGCTGGGGACACCGAGCTCCGCCAGCTCCTCGCGCAGCGCCCCCAGCCCCTCGTAGCGCGCTCCGGTGTCGTACACCACGAGCGGGAAGATCCGCACCTCCCGGCGCGCGACCCGGGCGAGCTCGCGCAGCCCCGCCCGGTGGAAGTCCTCGCCGAGCCGGTTGCCGTACGAGAACAGCAGGTGCGAGCTGAGCACCAGGTCGAAGGAGTCGTCGGCGAACGGGAGCCGGGGCAGCGAGCCGGCCAGGTAGCGCTCCGGGCGGGCGACGATGTCGGCGCGGAAGGCGCGGGCACTGGCCTTCCACCGGCGGATCATGTCGTCCGGGTCGGTGTACCAGGACCACACGTTGCCGGCCGTCTCCTTCACCAGCAGCTCGCGCTTGAACTCCGTCTCCCGCTCCACCAGCCGGCCGAGCTCCTCGCGGTGCTCGGCGTACTGGAGGTCGACGGCGACGGCGTCGACGCCGCGCTGCCCGGCCTCCGCCACGAAGCTCGCCGCGCCGGCCGGGCAGTCCAGGACGCGCTGTGCCAGGTCCCGGTCGTCCAGCGCGAACATCGCGCGGTACTCCGCGAAGGAGCGCGCACTGACCAGCACGGCTCAGCCCCTTCCCACGAACGGCATGGTGGTCGGCAGCACCACCAGCGACTGGATGGTGGTGTCCGGCGGCTGCGAGGCCATCAGCACCAGGGCCTCGGTGAAGCGGTCCACCGGGATGGTCGCCTCGACGGCCATGGTCCGGTCGGCCTGCATCGCGGCCGGCTGCGGGCCGCCGTCCACCGGGGTCACGTTGCCGACGTCGATCTGCCCGCAGGAGATGCCGTACGGACGGCCGTCCAGGGCCAGCACCTTGGTGAGGCCGAGGACGGCGTGCTTGGCCGCGGTGTACGCGATCGAGTTGGGGCGCGGGACGTAGGCGGAGGGCGCGCCGTTGTTGATGATCCGCCCGCCCTGCGGGGACTGGGTGCTCATCACCCGGAAGGCCTCCCGGGCGCAGAGGAAGCCGCCGGTGACGATGGTGTCCAGCACCCGGTTCCAGTCCTCGAACGGAGTCTCGGTGATCGGCCGGCGCGGTGCGGCGGCGCCCGCGTTGTTGAACAGCAGGTCCAGCCGGCCGTGGTGGTCGAGGACGGTGCCGAAGAGCCGGGCGACCTCCTCCGGGCTGCGGATGTCGGTCGGCACGGGCAGCACCCGGTCGGCCGCGGGGCCGGCCAGGGCCGCGGTCTCCTCCAGCGCGTCCTTGCGGCGCCCGGCGACGACCACGGTCCAGCCGGCCGCCAGCAGGGCCAGCGCCGACGCCCGGCCGAGGCCGCTGCCGCCGCCGGTGACGATCGCCACCCGTCCGTGCGGGGCGGTCGTACCGCCCGTCTCTCCTCCGGTGGTCACGGCGCCCACTCCTCCCCCTCGTTCACCCAGATCCTCAGCATCCGCCGGGAGTACGGCCCGGGCTCGTCGACGAACGGCGAACGCCCGTGCAGCACCCTGCTGTTGCGGATGATCAGCAGGTCCCCGGCGGCCATCGGCAGCCCGAAGGCGATCTCCGGCCGGTAGAGCACCTCGTCCAGCACGCCGAGCGCCTCCCACTGACGGTCCGTCAGCTCGGGGCCGCCGCGGTCGGGGGACGACCGGACGGTGCGGGTCTGGTAGTAGCAGCCGATCGTCCCGTCCTTGCGGTCGTACAGGATCGGGGTGACCACCACCTGCGGGCCGGCCCGGCCGCTGCGGTCGAAGGTCCAGTCCTCGCGCAGCGTGGCCAGCGCGTCCGGGCGCTCCCGCTGGATCAGGTCGTGCACGTGCCGGGCGCTCGCCAGCTTGGTCAGCCCGCCGCCGTCGAAGGCGGGTCGCACGCAGAGCAGCACCAGCAGGTCGCAGGTGTCGCAGTGGAAGCCGAGTTCGGTGTTGCCGTCGCCGTCCTGGTCGTGCAGCACCGAGGTGAGGTCACCGCGCCCGTTCTGCGGGACGATCCGACCGAAGTCCCGCAGCAGGAAGGAGAGCACCTCGGTGATCTCCTGCTCCGGACGGGACGGATCCACCAGCCCGCCCACATGGGTGATGCCGACCGAGTCGGCGGCGTTGCGGACGAACTCCCGCAGCCGGGAGCGCACTTCCTCGGCGGCACCCCACTGCCCGGCCCGCGCGTCGGCCCACAGCAGCCGCCGCTCCCGCTCCCCCAGCGGGAGCGACCAGAGCTCCCGCCGGGCGTCCAACTCCAGGCTGCTCCAGCCGATTTCGGTCACCGCATCCATGTCCTCTCCTCCCTACCGGCCGCCGGCCGCGACGGCCTTCGCCCACAACTCCAGGCCCTCGTCGATCTGTTCGGCCGTGACGACCAGCGCCGGGATCATCCGGACCGCGTTCAGGTGGATCCCGCACAGCAACAGCAGCAGGCCGTGCTCGGCCGCGGACTGCTGGGCGCGCCGGGCCGCCTCCGGGTCCGGGGCGCCGTCCGGGCGGCAGAACTCGCTGGCCGCCATCAGTCCGAGCCCGCGGACGTCGGCGATCCCGGGCGTCCCGGCGGCGACCGCCCGCAGCCCGGCCAGCAGCCTGACGCCCTGCACGGCCGCGTTCTCGACCAGCCGCTCCTCGCGCAGCACGTCCAGGGTGGCCAGGGCGGCGGCGCAGGCCACCGGGTTGCCGCCGTACGTACCGCCCTGCGAGCCGGGCCAGGCCCGCCCCATCAGCTCGGCGGGCGCGGCGATCGCGGACAGCGGGAAGCCGCTGGCCAGGCCCTTGGCGGTGATCAGGACGTCGGGACGCACCCCGTCCTCGTACTGGTGGGCCCAGAACCGCCCGGTGCGGCCGAAGCCGGTCTGCACCTCGTCCACCACCAGCAGGATGCCGTGCCGGTCCGCCCGCTCGCGCAGCCCGGCCAGGAAGCCGGCCGGCGCCGGGACGTAGCCGCCCTCGCCGAGCACCGGCTCGACGAACATCGCGGCGGTGTCGGCGGGCGCGGAGACGGTGGCGAGCACCTCGTCGAGGCCGCGCAGCGCGTGCGCCACCGCCTCCTCCTCGGACAGTCCGAGCCGGAAGGCGGCCGGGAAGGGCGCCATCGCGACCCCCGGCATCATCGGGCCGATGCCGGCCCGGAACCGGGTGCCGCCCGTGGTCAGCGAGGCCGCGCCCATGGTGCGGCCGTGGAAGGAGCCCTCGAAGACGACCACGTTCTGCCGTCCGGTGGCGTGCCGGGCGAGCCGCAGCGCGGCCTCCACCGCCTCGGTGCCGGCGGTGGCGAAGAACAGCGAGTCCAGGCCGGACGGCAGGACATCGCCCAACCGCTCGGTGAGGGTGAGGAGTTGGTCGTGCAGCACAGTGGTGTACTGCCCGTGGATCAGCCGGCCGGCCTGTTCCCGGACGGCCTCGACCACCCTCGGGTGACAGTGGCCGGTGCTGGTCACCCCCACCCCGGAGGTGAAGTCGAGGTGGCGGCGGCCGTCGGCGTCGTAGAGGTGGAGTCCTTCGCCGCGTACGGCGACGACCGGGGTGGCCTGCTTGAGCGCCGGGGAGAGCTGGGACACGGGGCCTGCCTTCACGGATTGGTCCTGCCTTCACGGATGTCGTCGTGCTTGTCGTCGTGCTTGTCGTCGCGGATGCCGTCACGGGTGTCGTCACGGAGGTGTTCAGGGGGGCCGCCCCGGGCGGGTGGTGGCGGGTCGACGGGCGGGAGGTATCCGGCCCCGGCGGCCCAGCCGAGCGCGGCCGACCACCACTGCGGGGTCGGCGCGGCGAAGCGCACGCCCAGCCGGTCGAGCACCCCGGTGGTGTACGCGCTGTCCACCAGGACGCGGCGCTCCTCCTGCGCCGCCCAGGCGGCGGCCACCCGGGCGGCCGTCGGGTGGCGGCGCTCGGCCCTGGCGAGGGCGGCCGCGAAGGCCTCCTCGCTGGTCAGCCGGACCGGGTGGCCGTGCCCGGCCAGCCACCGCACCAGCTCGTCGTGCGGGACGGCGTGCGGCGACTCCACGTGGTACGCGCCGGGCGCGGTGTACGGGTCGAGGGCGATCGCGGCGATCCCGGCGGCCACCGTGTCCACGTACGAGAACGCGAAGGCGGTGTCCGGCCGGCTCGGCGCGGCGCCCGCCAGCAGGTAGCCGCGGATCAGCTGGTAGATCCGGTTGTCCCCGGCGTTGGCCTGGAACGCGCCGGTCCGGCTGTGCGCCGCGATGTGGCCGCTGCGGTGCAGGTAGGCGGCGTGCCCGCCGGCGGCCCAGGCCCGGACGGCCCGCTCGGCCCGGTACTTGGTGCGCTCGTACGGGGTGCGGAAGTGCTGGCCGATCTCCAGGTCCGCCTCGCTGAAGCGGCGCGGCGGGCCGTCGACGCCGCCCGAGACGGCGAGCGTGGAGACGTGGTGGACCCGGGCGTCCGGGGCGTTCTCCCCGACCCAGTCGAGCAGCCGGCGCACCGCCGTGTGGTTGGTGCGCTCCAGCTCGTCGGGCGAGGCCACCAGCCGGACGTCCGCCGCCGCGTGCACCACCAGGTGGGCGCCCCGGGCGAGTTCGCTCCCCGCCGGGGAGAGGCCCAGGCCCTCCCGGTCGACGTCCCCGGCGAGTGCCCGGACCACACCGCCGCCCCCGCCCCCGCCCCCGGCGCCGAGCCGCTCCAGCGCGGCGGCGTCGTCCGCGGCCCGCACCAGGCAGGTGACCTCGGCACCGCGCCGCAGGAAGGCCTCCAGCAGGTGCCGCCCGAGGTAGCCGGTGGCGCCGGTGAGCAGCACCCGGGCGGGTTCGCGCACCGTCGCCCGGGTGGCCGGTGCGACGCCGGGGTGCAGCAGCTGGCCTGAGGTGGACAGCGCCGCCCGGACCGGCGGTGCGGCCTGCGGCGCCCCCGCCTCGGCCGCCACGGACCGGGCGAACCGCGCGGTGATCCGCTCGGCGGCCGGGTGCGTCGGACCGGGCCGGCCGTACACCAGGTCGGCGACCAGCCGCTGTTCCACCACCCGCGCGGTGAGGCGCAGTTCGTACAACGGATCGCCCCCGGCGCAGCGGGCCGTCCCGGCCTGTTCGGCGGCGACGGTCCAGTCCAGCGCGGGTTCCTCGGGCAGCCGGAAGGTGCCGAGGAAGTTGAAGCCGACGGCGGGCCGTTCGCCCGGCGCGTCCATCGCCCGGGCGGGTGCCTCGCGCAGCCGCCGGGCGACGGTCTCCGGGGTGGCCCCGGCCTCCAGCCCGATGTGCTTGACGGCGGTGAACCAGCCGACGGTGTCCAGGAATTCACCCGGGTCGCCGACCGCGTCCCGGCCGTGGGTCTCGACCTCCACGGCGAGCCGGGGGCGGCCTCCCGCGGCCGTCGCGGACTCGGCCGTGACAGGCTCGGCGGCGCCGGCCTCGGCCGTCACGGCCTCGGCGAAGGCGGCCAGCAGCACGGCCTCCAGTCCGGCCCCGGCGCCGTGCCGGGCGATCAACCGGGCGGTGGCGTCCGGGGCGAGCGCCCAGCTGAGAGCGGCGGCCTCCGCGATGTCCGAGGCCTCCGAGACCTCCGAGACCTCCGCGACTCCCCCGGCGGCCGCGGCCTCCCCGGCTTCCGCGGCGGGCGCGGCCAGCGCCGCCCAGGCGTAGAAGTCCGCCGTCGGCGGCAGGTCGACCGGCTTCCGGTCGAGCACCGCACGGTACGCGTGCGCCAGGTCGTCCAGCAGGATCCGCCAGGACAGCCCGTCGACCACCAGGTGGTGCGCGATCAGCGCGAGCCGGTCGTCGGTGCCGGCCGGGCCGGTGAACAGGTGGGCGCGCAGCAGGCGGCCGGCCGACGGGTCGAGGCTGCGGTGGAGTTCGGTGCAGACCCCCGCGACGGTGTCGGCGATCTCCCCGGCCGCGCGCGGGATCCGGGAGAAGGAGACCGGGTCGAGGTCGGCCACCGCCCGGAGCCCGCCGCAGCCGTCGGGGGTGAGCGGCCGGCGCAGCGCCGGGTGCCGTTCCAGGACGGCCGCGACGGCCGCCGAGAGCGCCTCCGGATCGACGGCGGTGCGGCAGCGCAGCAGCACGGACTGGTTCCAGTGCCGCGGGTCCCGCAGCGTCCGCTGCCGGTACAACCACCGCTGGGCCGGGGCGAGTCGGAGTCCGCCGGTCTCGCCGCGCGGGGCCGGGACGGACGGCGCGGCCGGGACGGCGACGGCCGCCAGCCCCTCCGCCGTCGGGTACTGGTAGAAGTCCTCGTAGGCGACCCGCAGGCCGGAGCGCCGCAGGAAGGCGATGGTGCGCATGGCGAGGATGGAGTCCCCGCCGATGCCGAGCACGTCGGCGCGCGGCCCGACGGCGGGCAGGCCGAGGGCGCCCGCCCAGAACCGGGCGATCTCGCCGGCCAGGCCGTCCGCGTCCACGGTGCCGCCCGGCTCGGGGGCGTCCTGCCGTGGTCCGCCCGGCGGCTCGGCGCCGCTCGACCCGGCCCGGGCCTCGATCAGTTCGGCCGCCAGCTCGGCGATCCGCTGCCGGTCGAGCTTGCCGTTCGGGCCGACCGGGAACCGCGGCAGCACCAGGATCGGCTGCGGCACGGAGTAGCCGGGCAGCCGGTCGCGCAGGTACGCCCGCAGCCCGTCCGGCGCTTCCGCCTCGTCGGCGCCGCCGGACAGCCGTACCACGCCGATCAGTTGGTTGCCGAGCGCGGTCTCCCGCAGCAGCACCGCCGAGCGGGCGACGCCGGGGTGGCCGTCCATGGCCCGTTCGATCTCGGCGAGGTCCACCCGGTAGCCGCGGACCTTCACCTGGCGGTCCACCCGGCCGAGGAAGACGAGGCTGCCGTCGGCCCGCCGACGGCACAGGTCGCCGGTGCGGTAGACCAGCCGGCCGTCGTGCCGGACGAAGCCGCGGGCGGTCTCGTCCGGCCGCCCGTAGTACCCGGCGGTCACCCCCCGGCCGCCGATGAGCAGTTCGCCCACCGCGCCGTCCGGCACCGTCCGGCCCGTTCCGTCCACCACGGCCAGCAGCACCTCGCCGATCCCGGTGCCGATCGGTACGGTCGGTTCCTCGGCGGGAAGTTGGCGGGCCGAGGTGACGAGCAGGCAGGTGGCGCCGACGGTGGTCTCGGTCGGGCCGTAGTGGTTGGCCAGCCGCGCGGTGGTGCCGCCGTCGAGCAGGGCGGCGGCGAGCGGGCGGGGCAGCGGCTCGCCGCCGAGCAGCACGGTGTGCAGCGGCGGGGAGTCGGCCGGGCGGCCCTCCAGCAGGGCGGTCAGGTGGGAGGGGGTGGTCTTGAGCACGTCCACCCGGGCCCGCCGCAGCGAGGCCCAGAAGGCCTCCGGGTCGCGCACCTCGCGGTCCGGCACGAGGTGCACCGAGCCGGCGGTGGCCAGGGCGAGCAGCCAGGCGGTGTGGCCGAGGTCGGCGGCCAGGGTGGTGACGTGGGCGGCGCGGGGGGCGTCGTCCTCGGAGAGGTCGAGCCGTCCGGCCAGTGCCCGGGCGTAGTGCACGGCGTTGGCGTGGGTGACGGCCACCGCCTTGGGCTCGCCGCTCGACCCGGAGGTGAAGGAGAGGTACGCGAGGTCCTCGCCGCGGACCTCGGTGGCCACCGGCGGCAGCTCCGGGAGCGCCTCGACGTCCACCACCTCTCCGCCGAGTCCGCCCTCGGTGGCCAGCACCCGGGCGGCCCGGACGGACGCCAGCCGTCGGGCGAGGTCGGCCGCCGACCAGTCCGGGTCGGCCAGCACGGCCGCCGCGCCGGAGCGCAGCACCCCGTGCAGGAGGACCAGCATCCGGGCGTCCCGGGGCCCGACCAGGGCGACCCGGTCGCCCCGGCCAGTGCCGGCGGCGGCCAGCCGGGCGGCGATCCGGTCGGCCGCGGTGTCGAGCGTGCGGTAGTCGAAGGAGCGGACGCCGTCTCCCAGGGCGGGCCGTTCGGGGTGGGCCCGGGCCGCGTGGGCGAGCAGCTCGGGCAGCGAACCGGCGCAGTCGCAACAGCCGGCGCCACCGGCGGAGCCGGCGGACTCGGCGCTGCCCGCGGAGTCCGCGCGGTCGGAACAACGGGCGGGGCCGGCCGAGCGGCCGGAGTCCACGGACCGGACGTGCTGTGTCGCGGGGGTCACGCCGACTCTTCCCCCGTCCCGCTCGTTCGGCTCGTTCGGCCGGGCCCGGCGGCCACCGTCGGGTCGCCCACCAGGTAGCCGTCCAGCAGCGCCCGCTCGGGCAGCCGTCCGGCCAACTCCCAGGCCAGCATGCGGTGCAGGCCGTCGAGGTGGATCAGCCCCGACCGGACCGCGAGGTCCCCGTAGTCGGAGTGGTCGACCGGGGCGGTGCTGAGGAAGACGAGCGTGAACGGGGCCTCCCGCAGCAGCCGCAGCTTCGCCGCGCAGACCGGGTTGGCGGCGGTCCACGCGGCTCCGCCGGCCCGGACCCGCTCGGCCGCCTCGGCCACCGTCAGCCCGGAGCGGGGCACCAGTTCGAGCTCCCCACCCTCGCTGAGGTGCCAGGGCAGCACGACGCCCAGGACGTCCGCCCGGGACAGCCGGATCCGCCACCAGCCGCCGCGGATGCGGTCGGCGCGGTCGAGGTTCTCCTCGCCGTACATGTTGCTGTTCGCCTCGTGGGCCCGCTCCACCGGGTGGTCCCGCAGGTAGGCGTCGTGGACCTCGGGGTAGGCGACGGCGGTGACGATCTCCACGCAGTGCTCCTCAGACGGTTCCGGTGTACTCGGGGCCGGCGTGCTCGGTGGCCGCGTACTCTGTGCCGGCGCGCTCGGCTGCCGCGCGCCCGGCTCCGGCGTGCTCGGCTTCCGGGTACCCACTGGCCGCGTATCCGGCGCCGGTGCGGTCCCCTCCGGTGTACTCGGTGAAGTGCCGCTCCGCGAACAGCTCGGGCCACTGGCCGTCGGCCAGGTCCAGTTCGCGGGCCCGGGCGAGCATCTGCCGCCAGTACGGCTTGACCGGGCGCCAGCGCGCCCCCACCTGGCAGTACGAGGCGTCGACGAAGTACCGGGGGTGGCCCGGTCCTTCGGGCGCCGGCCTGCGGGTGTGGAACAGCGCCGAGTTGAGCAGCACCGTGGAGCCGGGCGGCAGCCGGTCGATCAGCACCTCGCCGGGCAGTTCGCCGGTGCCGTGGTGGGCGAAGGCGGTCTTTCCGGTGGTGCGCAGGTGCGAGCCGGGCAGGACGGCCAGGCCGCCGACCTTCTCGTCCAGTCCGCCGAGGTAGTGCAGCGCGTGGACCATCAGCAGCGACGGGTCGGAGCGGTCGTTGGGCTCGCAGTCGTGGTGCCAGGCCTTGCCCGGGATCCCCGGGTCCTGGCGGTCGCTGTGCAGGTGGTGGAAGACGAAGTCCGGCCCGAGCAGACGGGTCAGGGCGAGCAGCAGCGGCGGGTGGGTGAGGAGTTCGCCGTGGGCGGGCAGTTCCAGTTCGAGCAGCGGGGGCGGCCCGTACTGTAAGGGGTCGGTGCACGCGGCGATCGACCGGGCCCGCAGGCCCTCGTCGACCCAGCGGTCGACCTCGGCGGCGAGCCGCTCGCGCAGCGCTTCCGGCAACAGGCCGGGCAGGACGAGGTATCCGGCCTCCAGGAACTGTCGGCGGTGCTCGGTGTCGAGGGCCTCGCGCCCTCCGGAGGACAGGGTCACCGAACCGATCCCCTCCTTCCGTTCGGCTGGGCACACACATACGGCTGGGCACACACAGGGGCGTGACGCCACGGGACGTGGCGCGGGCAGTGGGGGCACACGGCGTCATCCAGACCTCGGGTGGCGGCGGAGCGTCCGTCACAGGCGCCTCGGCCGCCACAGCTGAATCGTGATCACCACGAAGAGGCATGCGTTGATCACGCAAGGTAGTCCGCCCCAGGAGTATGAACCTGTCCTCGCGTCCACGACAAGGCCAATGCCAACCCGTGGACACCTTCCCGCCACCGTGCCGTTCAGCTCCGGCCACCACTCGACTCCTGCCCCACGGGACACTCCGGGCCGCACACGCCCCGGTGATTCGCCGCCGCAACAGCGGATGCGGCACAGTGAGGTCATGAGCGACAGGAGCCACCCCTCCCCCGGACCGGTCCGACGCCGCCCGGTCCAGCAGCGCAGCCTGGAGCGGTACGGCCGGATCCTGGACGCCTGCGCCGGGCTGCTGGACGAGGTCGGGGCGACCGCGCTCACCACCAAGGAGGTCGCCCAGCGCGCCCAGGTGCCGATCGGCACCCTGTACCAGTTCTTCGCCGGCAAGGAGGACCTGCTGGCCGCGCTCGCCACCCGCAACCTGGACCGCTTCCTCCAGCGCCTGGACGCCAGGCTGGCCGCCGCGGCACCGGTCGGCCCCGCCGTGTTCACCGACCTCGCGGTGGAGGAGTTCGTGGCGATGAAGCGCGCCGTTCCGGGCTTCGGACAGCTGGACTTCGGGCTGGCCGTGCCGGCCGTGCCCACCGACGTCCGGGACGACCGGCACCTGCTGGACGCGGGCGTGGACAACAACACCGCCGTCGCGCTGCGGCTCCAGGCGCTCGGCGGCGAACTGTTCCGGGCGGGCGACCCGACGGCCGTCACGCTGACCCTGCGGGTGGCCCTGGAAGCCGCCGACGCGGTGCTCAAACTGGCCTTCCGGGAGGCCCCGGACGGCGATCCGACGCTGATCGCCGAGTGCAAGCGGTTGGTCCGCGGCTACCTCGCGCAACAGCCGACCGCCCACTGACCTCCGTCCCCCCGGCCCCGCCGGCCCGAGGCGTTGCGCGCCCGCCGCGCCCGCAGCACAGTGGATAGCGGGAACGGCCGCGCGGGCGGCCGGGCACTCGACCCGAGGGAGCAGACCATGCACGCGGCGGTAGGTGACCAGCTCCACATCCACAGCAGGTCGGTGGGCATGGTGGACCAGAAGGGCGAGATCGTCGAGGTGCGCGGCACCAACGGCGAGCCGCCCTACGTGGTCCGTTTCGAGGACGGCCACGAGGGCCTGATCTACCCCGGCCCCGACTGCAACATCGAACAGCGCCAGGCGAACCTCTGACCGACACCCCCGCCGCCCCGCCCCGCGCGAGGTGGTGAGGAGCGGTGTCAGCCCCCACGGCCCCGCTGCCCGGGGCGCTCGCCGGGCTCACGCCACTGCTGGACCACTACGGGTACCTCGCGGTGGCGGTGCTCGTCCTGCTGGACAACTGCGGCATCCCGGTGCCCGGGCAGACCATCCTGGTGCTGGCCTCGGTGTACGCCGGCACCGGGCACCTCGACTTCGCCGCCGTCCTGGTGATCGCGGCCGTCGCCGCCGCGCTCGGCAACAGCCTCGGCTACCTGATCGGCCACACCGGCGGACGCGCCTTCGTCCACCGCTGGGGCCGCTACGTGCTGCTCACCCCGGCCCGGATGGAGCGCGCGGACGGCTTCTTCGCCCGGCACGGCGGCAAGGTCGTCACGGTCGCCCGTTTCGTGGACGGGCTGCGCCAGTACAACGGGATCATCGCCGGGACGACCGAGATGCCCTGGCGCCGGTTCCTGCCGTTCAACCTGCTCGGCGCGGTGCTGTGGACGGCGGTCTGGGGCACCTTCGGCTTCGTCGCCGGGGAGAACATCGGCACGGTCTACCACACGGCGCTGCGCTACCAGGTCTGGTTCGCGGTCGGGCTGGGCGCGCTGGTCGCCGGCTTCCTGCTCCGGCAGGTGCTGCGCTACCGGCGGCGGCGTCGCACGGACACCGGCGGCAGCGACGGCGGCAGCGACGGCGGCAGCGGCAGCGGCAGCGGCGGCAACGCGCCCTGAAGGCGTCAGCGCAGCGGGAACACCTCGAACGGCACCGCGAAGCGCGTCCCCAGCCGGGTTCCGGCGCCCCGGCCGAAGCCCTCCAGGAACTCCCGCGGCTCCGCCATCTCCCCGCCCAGTCCGGCCAGGTACGCCCGGTGCTCCTCCAGCGAGGCGACGCCCCGGTCGAAGGTGTCGGTGGTGTCCACCGCGTGCTTCGCCTCCGGCGAGGCCGCCGCCCAGATCTGCCGCACGCCGTTCCACGGTTCGTGGCCCTCCGCCAGCAGCTCGCGGAACACCCAGCGGTTCCCGGCGTCCCGGACGCCGTCCAGGGTGGCCCGGCCGACCGCGATGTGGTCGGCCTGGTTGAGGAACACCCCGCCGTAGGTGTCCCGGAAGTTGCTGGTGATCACGATGTCCGGCCGGTGTCTGCGCACCAGCCGGGCGATGTCCCGGCGCAGCGGCAGCCCGTACTCCACCACGCCGTCCGGGTGGCCGAGGAACTCCACGGTGTCGACGCCGACGACGCGCGCCGAGGCGAGCTGCTCGGCCTCGCGCAGCGGGCCGCACTCGGCCGGGTCCAGCGAGTCGATGCCCGCCTCGCCGCTGGTGACCATCGCGTAGACGACGGTCTTGCCCTGCGCCGTCCAGCGGGCGACGGCCGCGGCCCCGCCGTACTCCATGTCGTCGGGGTGGGCGACGATCGCCAACGCGGTCTGCCAGTCCTCGTCGACGGGCTCGAAGGGCTCGGGGGCCTGCTCGCTCATGCTGTTCGTTCCTCTCGGTGCGGCGCGCGGTCGTACGGCGATGACCGGCCGGCCAGGATCGGCCGTCCGACCGGGAACCTATCCCGTGTCAGGCCGCGTCGAAGGGGCATGACCCGCCGCCACCTCGTCCTCGTCCACGCCGCGCTCGTCCTGCTCATCCTGGAGACCGTCGCCGCGGTCATGCTGTTCTTCGTCGCCTCCCCGATGATCGGCGGCATCTCGGACGACGACGCGTCGAACGTCCCGTTGGGCGTGACGGTCGCGTCCGTGGTGGGCGTGTCCGCCGTGCTCAACATGCTGGCGGTCAAGGCGGTGTCCCGGATGGGCATGGCGGGCGAGCGGACCGGGCGCCGCAGGCTGGCCCTGGCCGGCGGGGCGCTGGTCCAGCTCGGCGTGCTCGCCCTGGGCCTGCGCCACGAGTTCACGCCGGTGGTCCTCTACCCGGTCGTGGTCCTGCTCCTCCTCGCGGGTCTGTCCGGCAGGCTTGCCTCCGACGCGGGGGCCAGGGGTTAGCGCCCGGCGTCCCGCGGCGGTGCCTGCCCGGCCGGGACCCGCCGGTCCGCTGCTCCGGCTCCCCCGGCGCGAACACCTCCGCCCCGGTGGTCCACGCCCGACTCGCCGCCCCGGGCACCGAGATCGCCCGGCTCGGCGCGCTGCGCGCCGGGCTCGCCCACCGCATCGCGGCCGGCGGCTCGGACGTGCCGGACGGAACCCGGACGTCATGACGGACCCGCCCGGCACCTCGCGACGGGGGTGCGCGAGGTGCCGGGCGGGAGTGCGGCGGGGCGTCCTGCCGATCAGCTCGGGTCGGCGGCGAGCCAGGCCTCGGCCTCGGCCGGGGCCGCCGGGGCGTCCCGGCCGGGCCAGCTGATCCGGGTCGCGCAGAGCGAGACGACGGCCGCCGAGGCGGCGACGGCGGCCATGCCCCAGAGCAGGCTGGTGGCACCGGCGATGAAGCCGATCACGGCGGGGCCGGCCAGCAGGCCGGTGGTGCCCATGGCGGCGACCAGGGAGAGCGCGTCGGCGCCCTGCCGGGCGGCGGCGACGTAGACGCACGGGGTCACCGCGGCCACGCCGAGGCCGACGCAGGCGAAGCCGATCAGGGTCGGGACCACGCCGCCGGCCGCCAGGGCGAGGGCGAGTCCGAGGCCGGCGAGCAGGCTGCCGGTGGTCACGATCCGGCCGTCGCCGAAGCGGGTGCGCCAGCCGTCCGCGAAGATCCGGGCGCAGACCATCATCACCGAGACCACCGCGATGCCCATCGGGGCGAGTCCGGCGTCGGCGTGCACGTAGTCCTTGAGGTAGAGCGCCGACCAGTCGTTCATGGCGCCCTCGGTGACGGTGCCGAAGACCATCGCCAGGCCCATCCAGAGGGTCGCGACGGTCGGCAGCGCGAAGCCGCGGCGCTGCTTCCGCTCCGCCGGTTCGGCGGCGTCGGCCGAGGAGTCGGCCGAGGCGTCGGCCGCCGCCGGGCCCTCCGCCAGCAGCCCCGGCCGGGCGGCCACGACCAGCGCCGCGAGCAGTGCGGCCGCGAGCCCGAAGTGCACCGCCAGGGTGTCGGTGACGGCGGTGACGCCCGAGGCCAGCAGCGCGGCGAGCAGCGAGCCGGCGCTGAAGGTGGCGTGCAGCCGGGACATCGTGGTCCGTTCGAAGCGGGCCTCCAGCGCGGCGCCCTGGGCGTTCATCGCGACGTTCAGGCCCCCGACCGCGACACCGTCGAAGAACAGCACCAGCAGGGTCAGCGGGTAGTTCGGCACCACCGAGAGCGCGAGCAGGATCACGCCGAGCACGAGCGCGGACAGCACCGAGAGCAGGCGGGAGCCGAGCCGCCGCATCAGCACCGCCACCAGGGGGAAGGACACCGCCGCGCCGATTCCGCAGGTCATCAGCAGCAGGCCGATCTGGGCCTCGCCCAGGTCGAGCCTGGCCTTGAGCGCGGGCACCCGGGAGACCCAGGTGGCGTACTGGAATCCGAGGACGAAGAACAGTGCGCCGATGGCCACTTGGGACCGGCGGAAGTCGTCGCGAACGGGGGACATCGGTATCAGCCCACTTCGGCTCTGGGGTGCGGCCCGGGGAGCGGGCCGGTGGAGTGCGGCAGCGGCCGGACCGGGACGGGGTCCAGCGGCATCGCCATGTAGACCGCCCGGGTGCCGTAGCTCTCGGGCAGGTCGATCTCGGGCCGGGCGCGGTAGCCCAGCGGGGTCCACAGCACGTGCGAGCCGCGGACGGCCACCAGCGAGGAGGTCCGGTAGCCGGCTGCCCGAGCGGCCTCCTCCAGGTGCCGCAGCATCCGCAGGGACAGGCCCCGGCCGCGCAGGTCCTCGGCGATCACCACGTCGTGCGCGTGCATGTTGGTCGGCCGCTCGCCGGTGCCGTCCGCGTCCTCGTGGCGGCTGAGGTCGGGGCAGCGGAACAGCGGGTACGGCAGGGCGAGCAGGTAGCCGCCGAGGCGGCCGGCGTGTTCCAGCACGAAGCAGGTGTCCGGCGAGGCGCGGTGCCGGGAGCGCAGCGCCTCGCGGCCTTCGGACAGGCCGCTGGCGGCGTAGGCGCGCTCCTCCAGTGCGACGACGGCGTCCCAGTCGTCCTCCCCGAGCAGCCGGATGCGGTACTCGCTCATGCGCTTCCCTCCTCGCGGTTCCCGCCGACGCAGGTGTACGGCAGCGGCGCGAAGCCGTTGAAGCCCTGGGTGGCGTAGGCCGTGGCGTAGGCGCCGCAGGAGTGGATCCAGACCGGGTCCCCGGAGGCGACGGCGCGCGGGACGCGCACCAGGCCGCCGTCCTGCGCGTACGCGTCGTCACTGTCGCAGGTCGGGCCGGCCACGACGGCGTTGACGAACTGCCCGCCGGGGTGGGTGGGGAACTCCAGCCGGTACTGCAACTGGTCCATCTCGTACAGGCCGTTGAACTTGCCGCAGCTCAGGTACAGCCAGTCCTCCCGGGCGCCGTCGAGGCGGCGGCGGGAGGTGAGCCGGGAGACGTGGGCGCGGATCGCGCCGTGGTCGGCGACCAGGTGGCGCCCGGGCTCCAGCAGGAACTCCAGCGGCCCGGCGTTGACGGCGCTCAGCCGTTCCATGCCCTCGCGGATCACCGCGAACATCTTGTCCAGCGGCGGGTCCAGGGGCCGCCCGCCGCGGTCGAGGACGCCGAGCGCGGGCAGACCGCCGCCGAGGTTGATCCGGGTCGGCACGATGCCGCGCCAGTTGAGGGCCTCCAGCACGGCGGCCAGCGAGTCGACGGCCGCGCTCCAGGCCTCGGCGGTCATCTGCTGGGAGCCGACGTGCACCGACAGGCCGGAGGGCACCAGCCCGGCGGTGCGGGCCTCGTCGAGCACCCGCAGCGCGTCCTCGGGCGAGCAGCCGAACTTGTGGCTCAGGCCCCACAGCGCGCCCTCACCGGTGGTCGCGATCCGGCAGAACACCCGTGAACCGGGGGCGTGTTCGGCGATCGCGGCGACGTCCTCCGGGCTGTCGGTGGCGAAGTCCCGCACGCCCAGCCGGTAGGCCTCGGCGATGTTGCGGTCCGACTTGACGGTGTTGCCGTAGTGGACCAGCCCGGGGGCGACGCCGGTGCGCAGCGCCTGGGCGATCTCCTGCGGGCTCGCCGCGTCGAAGCCGGAGCCGAGGGCGGCGAGGTGGTCCAGCACCTCGTCGACCGGGCAGGCCTTCATCGCGAACCGGACGGCCACGCCCGGCAGTTCGGCGCACAGTGCGGCGTACTGGCGGCCGATGCCGTCGAGGTCGTAGATGATCCGGTCGTCGGTGGCGGCGGCGAGCGCGGCGCGCAGTACGGCGTGGTCGTGCTCGTCGGTGCGGGGCGGTTCGGTGTGCGCCACGGAGAGGGACGGGGCGCGGTGGGCGGGCGGGTGGCCGGGGCCGCGGCCCGTCCCGGGGCCGGCGGTACGGCCGGTCGCATGGCCGGTCGCATGGCCGGTGGTCTGACTGCTGGTCTGACGTGTCACGTGGGGTTCCCGTCCGGCTGGCGCGGCAGCCGGTCGGCGGCGGTGGCCTTGCTCGCCCGCACCAGCGGGCCCCACGCGTCGATCAGCGCCGCGAAGTCCTCGATGTCCGCCTGCGCCTCGTCGAGCAGGCGCGCCCGCTGGGGCGCCAGGTGGTCCGCGAACTCGGCGTACTTCCCGCCGAGCCGCCGGTAGCAGCGGTCGAGCTCGGCGAGCCTGCGGTGGTTCTCCGCACGGTCCGTCGCGGCGCTGCGACGGGCGGAGTCGGCGACCGCCTCGGGGCGGACGTGGTGCAGTTCGTCCAGCAGGGCGTCGCCGGCGGCCTCCATCTCGGCGTACACCGGGTAGAGGTAGAGCATGGAGAGCAGGAACTTGGCGTAGCGCAGCTGGTAGGCGGTGAAGCCGGGGCCGGTGCGCCGTTCCGGGGTGTGGTAGTTGACGATGTGGCGGTTGTGGGTGACGCCCGGCAGGGTCGCGTCACGCACCAGGTGGTGCAGGAAGTAGTCGCTGCCGATGGTGTCGGTGGCGGGCGGCAGCGGCACCCGTTCGTACACCTCGTGGTGGAGGCCGATGTTGCACATGTCGATGCGCCAGATATCGGGCAGGTCCAGCACCGCGCGGTCGGTGGTGAACGGCTCGGTGCCGCCGCCGGTGAAGGAGTCGGCGACGAGGTCGCGCTTCTCCTCCTCGCTCGCCCCGGTGGGCGCCCAGAGCGCGACCACGTCGTGGTGGACCTCGGGGTCGAGCTCGCGGATCTCGCCGACGTCGACGGAGAGTTCGCCGATGAAGGAGGCGCCGACCAGGACGACCGGCTTGTCCGCGTGGGCCGGGTCGAGGCTGTTCCCGGTGACGGCGGCGGCCGCGTCGGCGGCCTTCAGCCCGAGCGTGGCCAGCTCATGCTCGATCGGGAACACCGGTTCGCCGTCGAGCAGTTGGTAACGGCTGTCGGAGTCGCGGCGGTGCACCGACTCGCAGCCGAGGGCGGCGGCGAGCAGGAACGCCCGGTTGGTGCAGGCACCGTAGGAGACGGCGTCCGGCAGCATAAGCTCCAGCAGTCGGTCCGGTCCGGCCCCGCCGGCCGCTCCGGAGCGCTCGACCACCTCGCGCAGGAAGGCGCGCTGGGCGTCCTCGTCCAGGTGGTGGACGACCACGCCCTCGACGGCCGGCAGAGCGGCGAGGGCCCCGGCGTGCCGCTTCCGGCTCGCGGGGTCGGCGGAGTCCAGCACCAGCAGGTGCACCCGGACTCCGAACCGCCGTGCGGCGTAAGCGGCTTCGGCTCCGACCGCGGTGATGGTGCCCGCGCACTCGCGGTTGGTGGGCAGAGTCAGGCAGACGTCGCGCATTCCCGCTCCCCCGTGGCGGCCGACCGGTCTTCCCCGCGTTCCGGGCGCCCCCCGTGTTCCGGGTGCCCTCCGTGTTCCGGGTGCTCGTCGAAGGGCTTGCCGCTCCAGGAGCGCAGCCCGAGCAACTTCTCTCCCAGTTCGGTGAGTTCGGCGGTTCCGTAGCGCTGCGCCTCGGGCCGGTCGGCGTCGCCGACCAGGGTGCGGTTCCAGTCCGGGGTGGCGAGCGTGCGCCAGGACTCCACCCGGGAGCGGCGCAGCTTCTCGGACTCCTCCAGCGCGGGCATCATCGACAGGTACTGCACCGCGCGCACGCCGTTCGCGGAGGTGTTGCGCTCGACGCCGTGGGCGAGCAGGCCGTTCCAGATCAGCAGGTCTCCGGCGCTCAACTCGGGCCGCACGACGGGGAACTCGGCGCGGTCGACGTCCGGGCGGATCGGGTCACGGTCGGCCGGCTGGGCGGCCTGCCACTCGTTGAAGCGGCGGAACAGCTCCGGGTCGCACTGGAATCCGCCGTGGTCGGGGGCGGTGTCGTTGAGCGCGATGATGCCCTGGACGCGCTGCGGCAGCATGCTCCGGGTGGTGTCGACGTCCCAGTGCAGCTCGATGTCGAAGCCCCGGTCGGTGGGCTCGATCAGCGCGCGGTCGCGGTTGCGGATGTTGGGAGGGTTGAGGTTGAGCCGGTCGAGGGTGACCCAGAGCTCCTCGCAGTCCCACACGTCCACGAAGGCGTCGTAGACGCGCTGCGCCTGGCGGCTGTCCCAGATGAGCTGGTGGTGGTAGGCCTCGACGAAGCCGTAGATGTGCAGGTGCCGGTCGAGTTCGTCGCGGTGGTCGCGCTCGCGGTACCACTCCTCGGGGCGGTCCGGCGACAGTCCCTGGAACTCCCAGGCGAAGTCGAGCAGTCGGCGTGCGGCCTCGGCCGGGACGGCCTGCTTCACCACCACGTAGCCGTAGGTCTGCCAGAACGCGTAGTCCTCCTCGGAGAGCACCCGCAGCGGGCGCTCCTTGCGGATCTCGCGCAGCGCGGTCGGGGCGAGGTAGCTCTCGGTGTCGGCACTGAAGTAGGGGCGCTCCGAGGCGGCCCGGTAGAGGTATTCGCCGGTGGGTCCGCCGGTGTGCGGGGCAGGTCTCGGCATGGGCAGTCACTCCATGGTTCGTAGTCGGCGCAGCGCTTCGTCGCGCGCCCGGCGCGGGCACGGCGCGGGCACGGCGAGTCGACGGCCGGTCACCGGCCGCAACGGGAATTCGGGTGCGGAACGGAGGGCCGTCCGCACACGGCCCTTCCCGATTCGGTCCGCGGGCGCGGAACAGTGCCACGTCAGGCGGCCAACTCTCCCGCCCGGCAAGGCCCCTCACCCCGCATCAGCCTTTACCGAACCGCACTCCCCATACGTTGGACTAGACCAACTAATGGTGTCAACCCTTTCCTGCGGGTTACCGATTGGGAAATCAACGCAGTTCACGGCGCTTCGCGGGGTTCGCTTTATGTTTCGGCGGCTGACATAAGCGGGGGTATGTTTCCTGAATTGACATAACCGCGAAACGGTGAACTCACCGGGCTCGCCGTACGTTGGGCACATGGCACGCGTGCTGACGGCTCCCCCGTGGCTGACCGAGAGCCTGCGGCCCCGGGCCGCACCGATCCCCTGGGCGGCGGTCGCCCGCGCCTCCGTCGCCCTCTCCGCCCCGCTCGCCGTCGGCACCGCCACCGGCCGGCCCGGCTACGGTGCGCTGGTGTCGATGGGCGCGCTGTCCGGAGTCATCGGGGACACCGCCGACGCCTACCGCATGCGGGTGTTCAACATCGCCGTGCCCCAGCTGTTCGGCGCCCTCGGGATGCTGTTCGGCACCCTGGTGTTCGGCACCGGCTGGACGGCCGTCGCGACGGTGACCGCCGTCGCCCTGGTCTCCGGCATGATCTCCTCGATCGGCGCGGTCGCGTCCGTCTCCGGACTGCTCCTGCTGCTCAACGCGGTGGTCGGGGCCGGCCTGCCGCTGCCCTCCCCCTGGTGGCTGCCGCCCGCCCTGCTCCTGCTCGGCGGCCTGCTGGTGCTCGCCCTGACCCTGCTCGCCTGGCCGCTGCGCGTCGGCGTCCCCGAGCGGGCGGTGGTGGCGGACACCTACCGGGCCGCCGCCGACCTGCTGGCCGCCGCCGGCACCCCCGCGTACGACGGCCGCCGCCGCGAGCTCACCCGCGCGCTCAACCAGTCCTACGACCTGCTGCTCGCCCGCCGGGCCCGCCGGCACGGCCGCTCCCCCACCCTGGTGCGGCTGCTCGCCCAGCTCAACGCGGTGATCCCGGTGGTCGAGGCCGCCCCGGCGGCGCAGCTGCGCC